>NZ_JAKNSW010000003.1 GCF_023566355.1 Mesoplasma sp. JKS002658
TCTTGATTCATGTTCTCAAATCCAATCAGGTCGGTTTTAATAAGGTTATTCAAATTTACTTGTCCAAAGGTATCGATCATGACTGCAACTTCACCTTTGCACCCACTATTAGCTTTTGCTTTTATAGTTAAATTACCATTTGAATTGTATGAAGGCGGAGAAAAATCACCAACTTCAACTTTGGTTTCTAAATTAGAAATATTTTCATTGTTTTTCAAAAACATTTCGAAAGCATCAACCTTACTCATGCCTTCAAAGCCAGCAATTGATTGTGTATTAAGATGAAGGGTGCTTAAATCAACCTTTTTAGAATGGCCATTGACACCATAATAAATTCCAGATCCAGTTCCCGCTGCAATTGCAATTACTGGTAAAGCAATTGCATAAAGTTTTCAGTTTTTATAGAGTTTTGTTTTTTTCTTTGGCTCCTCCCACATAAATTCATTTTTAATTAAATTTGGGTTTTGTTTTTTCTTCATAATTTCCTTCCATAAACTTAAGCTAATTTTGTTTATTTAACTTGTTAATAATTAATGATCGGATTATTAAGAGATTTTATTAAAGACCTAAACAAAAACTGTAACAACCACTCAGCAGTTATGTCATCTGATTGATTAATAATACTTATTTTGTGCCGTAATCTAATGTTTATGTTGTTGGATATGAGTAATTAGTTGTTAATGTAACAACTAACAATTTAATCAATAAGGTATTTACAGATTGACTTAAGTTTAAAAGGATTACACCATTCAATTTAAAAACAACAATAATTTAATACCTTTAGGTTAATTAAATTCATCAATCTAACAAAACTCATGCTAATGATGAATTTTTGACTGATTACTCCTAATGACAATAACTTAATAATTTGACCATTTTTCTAATTCTGGTTAAAAATAGAAACTTTCTGTCTATTTTATTAAAACCAGGGTATTTTGTTGTTAATTAAAAATGCTTAAAGGGTTGATTTTAGTTTTTTCCCTTAAAAGTAGGCAAACCAAACGGTTTGTCTTTTTTCTTTTACCTTTCTTATTTAAACTTGTTTTCTTTTTTGATTATAACAAAAACCTGTTTTCTTTTTTTCAGAAAACCATGTTTTTTAGAGGACAAGATTTTAAAAACAAAAACAGCGAAAATTAAATACTACCTTCGCTGTTTTCTTTCTGAATAAATTGACTTCAATGCAAGTCTTAATTTGAATTTTTCTTAATTTCTCAACCACTAGTATATAAATCTCTTAACTGATGATTCAATTCATATTCCACCATTGCTTGATACTTTGTTTGGTCTTTATCCTTGCTATTAATCAAAGTGTTTTGAGAATAAAGACGATCATCACTAACGTTGAAGAATTTATAACCATTAAATAATCAAATAACTTGATAACTTTGAGTATTGTCCTTCTTTTGATCATCAGTTTGGGTAATGCTTTGAACGATTGGAGTAAATACTTCGACTAGATTGTTTAAAGTAAAACTAATTTGATAAGTTTGATCCTTACTAGTTTTAGTATTAGGAGCAAAAGAATAGGTGACTTTAATTGGTTTGGCTTTAGCATAATAAAAACTATTTTGGTTATAAACAAAAGAATAACCATCAACATCGTTATTATTACTATCTTTAATTTTAGTTTTAGTATTAACATAATCCACACTTGGTGTAGCACTAATACTGCTAATCTTTTCTGCAAAAGTGGTGTTTTCTGGCATTATTCCTCCAGCATCAAGCCCATCAGGTAAGTTAAGCGTTGGTGCAGCGTTAGTACCAATTAAAGGATCTAGACTATCAGCAGCAGACAAAATTAAACGAGCATAAGGATCAGATTTGGTGCGTTGTCCTAAAGGTTTAGTCTTTTCTGAATCTTGGTCTTCTTGTTTAATATTATTAGCTGATGCATAACTCACATAAGAAGCTGGTGCTTGAGAAATTGAACCATCGTTCTTATTGTAAGTAAAAATCGAACTCATGGTTTTATACTCTTGTAAGACACTGCCACTTTGATCATCACTCAAAGCATAACGCACACCAACAAAACTAGAATATTTCGTACTATTATGATAACTTTCATAGAAAGCATTTGCATCATTATCAGCAGCACCAAACAAGTTATTAGCTTCCGTCTTTGATTCATTTAAGGCAGCTAAACCACTTACATCACCACTATAAGCACTTAAGTCATGTAAACCATTAATTGAATTAACATGAGTATAACCAAACTGGTCATAATACTTACTTTCATCAGACTCTAAACTTGAAATTCGCGAACCATCAACACTAGGGGTATAAATTCCCTTATCATTAACTGATTGATAAGCAGCATCAGCATCATTGCCAAACCGACCAATAAAAGTATCACGAGAATCATGAAGTTGTTTTTGGTTTTCTTGGGGTTTAGTAATTAATCTTGCATCATTTGCCATTACCCGAAACAACATATCATTAAGTTCACTAAAAGTCATTGCTGGGTTAACCAGATAACCTTCTCTTCCCTTATATGATTGAGAAAAACCATTAGTAGCAGTTGCTAGTTGTTTAGCAGTATAGTTGATGCTATTGATATTAGTTTCTTGTTCTTTAATGCTTTTGTCAGCATCACCAAGATAAATACCAATTGGATCAGTCTTTACTCCACAAGACACCACACTAGTCGCTGAAACGCCGGCAACAGAAAAAACCGTCAATAACGCAATTAATTTTTTCACTTCTTTTCTCCCTTGAAATTTAATAAGCTCGTTAATGAGTAAATTATACCAAAATTAGCCACCAAAAAGAAGATAGCCTGATGGTGATAAAAGTTAGGAAAAACCATTAAGCATCGATAAATTTTCCGTATCGCTTTAAAAAAGATAGTTCAATATCTTTTGTAGCTCCGTTCCGATGCTTAGCAATTACTAATTGAGTTGGCGAAACCTCACTTGGCATCGACCCATCATCATGGACATAATAGTCAGGACGATATAAAAACATGATAATATCAGCATCTTGTTCAATCGCTCCTGAATCTCGTAAATCAGACATAATCGGACGTTTGTCTTCCCGTTTTTCAACACTTCGACTTAATTGGGAAAGACAAATAATTGTTATTCCCAAATCCCGAGCAATCCGTTTCAACTGACGCGAAATCGTTGAAATTTCGTTTTGACGGTCGTTGCCACTTGATCCTGGTGTTGTCACCAATTGCAAGTAATCAATAATACACAAGTTGATGTTTTCATCACGTTTTAACTTATGCAGTTTAGACTGAATTTGTTGAACATTAATCCCTGGTGTATCATCAATAAAAATTCTAGTGTGATCAAGCGTGTCTTTAGCCACTCCCAATTCGGTTCATTCTTCTTTTTTAATTCCTTGACCATGTCGTAACTTATCACCTTCAACCTCTGTCATTAGGGATAAGATCCGTTGGGTTAACTGTTCGCCAGGCATTTCTAAAGAAAAAATGACTACCCCATTTCTCTGTTTTTGTTTAGGATCACTTGCGGCATTATAAGCAAGGTTTAAGGCAAAGGCGGTTTTTCCCATACTTGGTCTAGCAGCCAAAATAATGAAATCTTGAGCTTGTAATCCTGCAGTAACCCGGTCCAACTCAGCAAATCCAGTAGTAATTCCTGTTAACTTTTCTTTTGAAGAAGCTAACTTTCTTAACTTAGTTAACACCACCTGGGCACTATCACCAATTTTAGTTGTATCATTGGTTTTTAAGTCAAAGTCAATTTCTAATAACTGGTTTTGCGCTGTTTCTAAAACCTCACGCATATTAGTTGATGTTTTAGTCAGGTTAGAAACTTCGTTAATTAAACCTTTCAACTGACGTTCAGCACTTTGTTCGTGAACAATTTTAATATAACTATCAACATTTTCATCAGAATAATACTTCGCAGCAATCATAAAGAGATAAGAAGTATTCCCTGCCTTTGCTAACCTTCCCTTACCTTCTAAATAGTCAGCAACATTAATTTCTGAGATTTCTTGATTAGTAATCTGTAATTCTTCAATTGCTTGAAAAATCAACTTATGAGCTCCTGAAAAAAAGTCATCATGACTAAGATTAATCAAAATATCTGGTAAAGCATTGGGAGACTTTAACGCAATTGCTAAAACATTTTGTTCAGCTTCATTTAAAATCTCCAGATTAGCTTTTTCATCAATCATGCTTTTATCCCATTTCTTTCTAACTTATAACTATTTCTTTTTATCTTTTTTTTCTACTCGAACAACAAGTGTTGCTTTCACACCCATCTCTAGGTTAATCTCCACTTTAAAAGTACCTGCTTCTTTCAAATTATTAAAGTTTTTCAATTGTTTAGTAGAGATTTCAATTCCTTCTTCAACCTTTAAATAATTCACAACTTCTTTAGCAGTAATTGATCCCTGGGCCTTATCTTGGATAATATCAAGTTGAAAAACTGGTTTTAGTTCTTCAATTTTTTGTTTTAGTTGTTTCATTTCTGCAGTAGCTAACTGGTTTTCTTCACCCTGAATTTGTTTTTTTGTATTTAGAGATTTTGTTGCTCCAAGAGTGGCTTGCATCGCTAAATGATTGGGAAACAAGTAGTTCAAAGCGTACCCATCGCTTACGACTTTAACTTCATCTTTTAATCCTTGCCCCTTTACATCTTTTAAAAAAATTACCTTCATCAGTTTTCCCTCACTTAATTTATAAGTTTATTCTACTAATTCTTCTTAATGATTACCAATAATTAGAATTAAACTATCGTTTTAAAAGTAAAAAAATTTTTCTAAAGTAAAAAATCCTAATCAAAAAATCTCTTTGCTATAATCTCAATAAGAAACAATTAAAGTAATATTTTGACACCAATTCTACTTATGGTTTAAGAAAACGGAGGAAAAATGACAAAGCAAAAACAAACCAGCAAAAAGGACAAGAAGATTATTATTTACTCCTCAACTGCTGCAGGAGTTATCATCATTGGTGGAGCTGTCGGAGCTGGAGTTGGGGTAGCTATTCATAACCGCACCAATCACAATTCAGAAGTCAAGGAAGAAAATAAGTTTCTCGATAAAGTCGCTAAAGATATTAGCGCTAGTCAAACTTCGCCAATCATGGCGAAGAATAAAGCAATAACTTTTAAAGTCATTAGCGAACAAGCCGATATCCAGAAAGCTCAAGAACTTGGTTTAACTGCCACTGCTGATCAAAACTTATTTACAGTTTCGCAAATAAATGATGATGGCGAAATTCAAGTAACTTCAACAGGAAAATCAGGAAGTGGAGATGTTTTACTTTCCACAGACAATTCTTCAAAAAGTAAAAAGTTAAATGTCTTTGATGGAAATCCAAAACCTTTGGTGGTGGTTGATGATTGTGATTTTGATGAAGACACTGATCTTGACAAAACCAACTTCACTACCACCCCAAGTGTTGAAAAAACCCAAACAATCATCTTAAATAATCCCCAAACCTTCGCTAACCTTCAAGTTGCAGTTTTGAATTCTGATGGCAGCATTGATAGTGGTGGTAGTAATAAAGCTAAAATTGCGCTTGACTATGATACTGGTAAAATTACTATCAAACCATTAATCCAAGGTGATTTAAGTATCGGAATCTTTGCAGACAACGTTACTGGTACTAAAGAGGGCAAAACTGCTGCTTGCATCCTCGCTTTATCAGTTCAACCAAAGTTAGATTTAACCCCAATCAGCGGTGATGATAATAGTACAGAAATCAATACCTCACCAAAACTTGGTGAAACTAGTAAGATTAATATCACTAATGCTGATGACTATGAAAACTTATCTGTAGCTTCAGATCAAACTGATGTTGCAAGAGTCACTAACCTGACTTATGCAGACGTCACTGATGATAATCAACAAAAGGGGACGCAAAGAAAAACAACAAGAATAGCTACTTTTAATGTTATCCCCACCAATCCAGGAAAAGCCAATATTATCATTAAAGCTGATAACGCCAATAAACAAATAATTCCGTTTGTTATTCCTTCAAGAATTAATCCTTATTTAGATGATGTGGCACAAGGATTTATTACCGGACACACTTGTGATATCAAAATTGATAATTTAAATGATATGGTTAATGTCACTGCTACTTCAAGTGATAATAACGTTTTTAAAGTCGATTCAATCGATGCTACTAATGAAACGATTAGACTGATTGGCCAAGGTGCTGGAAGTGCTAGTTTGAAAATTGATGCTGCTAACATCACTCAACCCCAAACAATTCAACTTCAAGTTGCTGATGATGCTAAATTAGCTAATTTAGACTTAACTACTTTGAACCCAAACTTTATTACAAATCCAAGAGTTGGTGAATCCCAAGCAATTATTATCGGAAATCCTAAAACACTAATTAACCTTGGTGCTCAAAGTGATAATCCTGATATTCTCGGAGTAAATGTCGATCAAGATACAGCAACAATTAATCTTGTACCGATTGCTCAAGGAACTGCAAACATTACCATTCGTGCTGATGATAGTACTAGTGAAAAAGTTATTGCAATTACTTGTTTACCAAAAGAAGATATTGTAATTAATGATGAAGCGAATTTAAACACGACACCTAAAATTGGGGAAAATGTCAAACTTAAAATTGATAATTATGTTGATATTATTAATCCAAACATCCAAACAAGTGATGATAATGTTGCCACAATTACAAATGATCATCAAGGAAATATTACCCTTAATCCGATTAATCCAGGAATCGCTACTTTAATGATTAGTGGTGATAACATTAACCAAAAGGATCTTGACTTTATTATTCCTGATCGTGTCACCATTGTTTTAGATGATTCTACAACTCCAAAAGGAATGAAGGTTGGTGCCACCATAACAATTAGTGTTCCTGATTATCAAAACTTAGTCGATCCAAAAGTGACAAGTAGTGATAGTACGATTCTAAGTGTGGAAAGTTATTTTGTTGATGGTAATACGATTACTATTAAAGGATTGAAACCAGGAGTGGCAAAAGTAATTATTAGTGCTGCTAACATCACAGCCAATAAAGAAGTTAGTTTGACTGTTGCTACCCCAGTTGATGTTGCTACTCCAAATGAAACCTTAAACTTAAGTCCTGAAATTGGTGAAGACCAAGTAATTACTCTACCCAATTTCAATCAACTTGTAAATCCTAGAATTACTACCCAACCAAGCAAGGCTTTGAAAGTGACCATTAATCAAGATAGTGGTACAATCATTTTTAAACCATTAATTTCAGGAACAATTCAAGCAACTATTACTGCTGATAATGCTATTAATAACTACGAATTTAGTTTAAATGTTCCTGCTAAACATGACATTAGTTTTGAACAAACTCCAATATCAAGTTTAAAAATTGGTCAAGTCAACGAATTAAGCATTGCTGATTTTAGTGCGCTAAATTTAATTAATTTACAAATTGAATCATCAAATCAACAAGTAGCTGATGTTTCTGAAATTGATCGAACAGGAAAATTTAGCATCAGTGCACTTGGATCAGGAACGACCACAATTACTTTAAGTGGAGATAACATTAATTCCACCTCTTTTACTTTAACTGTTCTTGAAAAAATCAATACAATCATCACTCAAACCAGAAGTGGATTGGTTTTAACTGATGATCGCAAAACCACCACTTTTAGTGTTGACAACTATCAAGATTTGGTTGATCCAGTAGCTATTAGTAGTGATCCAGACATCCTTAGTGTTGATAGTTCTGATTTAGCAAACGGAGGAATTGTTAGAGTTACAGCTTTAGGTCTTGGAAGTGCTAGTGTAGTTATTAATAGTAAAAATAGTGCCCAAACCACTAATGTTGCTTTCACAGTTTTACCAGAAACTACTGTTGATATTGATACTGATGGAGTAAGTACAAGTCAAAAAGTTAACATCAACCAGATCTTACAAGTCCAAAATTACGCTCAAGAAGTTAACCTTCGGGTAACTGGAGATGCAATTGATCGAGGTTTAATTAGTGCAAGTATTGATCAAAACAGCGGAAGAATAAACATTAATCCTTTAAAGGCTGGAACGGCAAACTTTAATGTTGAAAGTGATAACTCTAATCTCACTACTCCCACATCATTTTCTTGAACGATTAAGTCCGCTCCCGATGACACTGACTATACTAACCTAGCAAAATCAACTTGAATGAAAACTACTAATTTGCCAAGTACTTTGCGATTTGGTGAAAGTGCTACAATCGAAGTTAACACCAGAGTTACAGTTTTTCTTTTCCCTTATGATATGCCTGATGCTGATAAGCAAAGTCTTAATATTCTTTCTAATGGAAATGATATTGTTGATGTTCAAAAAGAGATTGATGATAATAACCACTTAATTACCTTTACTCTAACAGCTAAAAAAGCAGGGAATGAAATTTTAAAAATTATCTCCTCTGGAATGCTTGGCGAAACATTTGGAATGAATGTTGAAGCCAAACATGATTACAACCACGTTTTTGATCGTCTCCAAATTTGAATTGGTAATCAACTTGACTTGAATCTTAATTCAAACGATTATATTAACCTGGTAATTTCTTCAACAAATAACGCTGTTATTGAGCCAAAAAAAGATACTAACAAAAATTGATTCCTTGAAGCTACAGGAAGTGGAAAAGCAACCATCAATATCCAAGCTGATAATATGAAAAATTCTCGAACCTATGACTTTGAAGTTGCGACAAAAACTGATATTACAATTCCAAGTTTTAATCCTGATTTGAACCCTGATCAAACTAGTGAAATCAAATTGGGTAGAGTTGATGATTTAGTTAATCCAGAATTAACTTCTTCAGACACCAACCTTGCTAAAATTAATTTAATTGAACGTGATGGTTGATATTATGCTGCTATTAATACTTTTGAGGTTGCAGGTGAAGTTACCTTTAGTTTAACTGCTGATAATATCAATCCTTATCACTTTAAGATGCAAGTAACTTCACTTGCTCGTGAAGATTTCTTAGCGATGAGTGATAACCTCTTTGCAACCAGTACAGGAGTTTATGATCAAGATGGAAATCTGATTGCTGCTGATGCTTTAAGTGGGATGAGTAGTGATGAGATTTTAGCGATGAGTGGCAACATTATCGCTACTACTAGAGGAGTTTATAACATCAACGGTCGCCAATTATCCCCATATGTTTTAAAAGATCTCACTAAAAACGACATTCTTGGCCTTTCTGATACTGTAATCGCCACTACTAAAGGAATTTTTAATCAGCAAGGAGTTGAAATTGCTAAAAGTCTGACAACTTATAGCAACGACACGATTTATGGAGTTAGTGGTTCAGTCGTAGTCACCCAACAAGGTTTATATAATGATAGTGGCAGTTTATTAAATTCTTCGGGAGTTACTTTTGATAAAAGTGATATTCTTTCAATTGGTAAATCACTAATTGTAACCACCAAAGGAGTTTTTAGAACCTATAGTTCTTTACTTTTCCCTGCTGAACTTTATTACTACTCTCAAAAACTTCGAGGGTTAACTGCTGATGATATCTTGATGGTTGGTAATTCTGCTGTAGCAACAACAAAAGGAATTTATAATACTCAAGATCAACAAGTTATGTCTCTAGAACTGGGGAAACCAACTGCTGATGATATCTGGGCATTAAGTGACAAAATCATCACTACTAGCAAAGGAGTCTATCAAACCAGCACTAGTTGACTTGGTTTCTCGATTCCTATCAGACCTTTAAGAGGCTTGCAAAAATCAGAATATCTTGGTCAAGGAAACAATATTATTGCCACAACAAAAGGGGTTTATAACTATGATGGAGAGCAGTTGGGAGGCGATGCCTTGGTAGGATTAACCACTGCTGATATTCTTGCTATTAGTGATAATTTCATTGTGACCACAAAAGGAGTCTACAATCTTGATAACCATTTGGTTGGTGGAAGTGTTTTAATTGGTTTAACTCTTGATGACATCATCAGCGTTCAGAACAACATTATTGCCACAACAAAAGGGGTTTATAACTATAATGGAGAGCAGTTGGGCGGAACCACTTTGGTTGGAATTAATTCTGATCAAGTTTATGGAGTTACAAACAACTTTATCGTGACTGCCTTTGGAACGTGAACTAGCGAAAATAAACGTTTAATTTAATAAAAAAACAACCACTTTAAAAGTGGTTGTTTTTAATTTTATTGATTATCGTAATCAATTCCTTCAACTAAATGAGTATTTCCAGAATAAAACTTCACTTCATCATTTTCTAAATTAAAATCAACTTTCGTTAATTTATATTTGTTTAAAAATTCTCCTAATTCTTGGTGATACTTTTCATCATTTAATAGAGCCGCTCAATCTTTTTTTAGATCAACTAGGTGATCTGCTAAATCGATTGCTTCAGTTTCTTTAATTTTTGGTCATTGATTTCCACTCATGATAACTTTTTCATTATTATCACCATAACGTGCTTCAACAACATCAGTTTTAGTATCAAAAACTAAACTAGATACTCCTAATTCTTTTTTTAAATCCCGAAGAAATTGAGCAAAAGTAATTTGATCAGCTTCTAATTTATTAACATAACTTTCGATTCGTTTTTCCATAAATAAAACCAATCCTTTCTGTTTACTATTTTCTCCTGATTTACCAAAAAAGAAAAGAACCTCCTAACAAAATGTTAGGAGGTTCTTTTTTAGTTATTCAATTACGTAAGATAAAAGACCCATGGTTCTTGCTCTTTTAATCGCAGTAGCTAGTTTTCTTTGGTCTTTAGGACTAGCACCAGTTACCCGTTTAGGTAAGATTTGTCCATTACCAGAAACAAATTTTTTTAATAGTTCAACATCTTTAAAGTCGATGTACTTAATTTGATTCTTAGCAAAAGGATTGGGTTTTTTTCTTCTTGGTCCTTTTTTAATCATTTTAATATTCTCTTTTCTTTAATCTCAAAGAATTGAATCATCATCTTTAAAAAGTTCTTCTTTAGGTTCACTTTTAATTGATGATGGTTGTTCTTCTTGCTCGAATCCGTTAACCAAATCCATGTCTAAGTTTGAATCGTTTCGCACATAGTCATTATTATTTCCTTTGGTTTGAGTTCGAGCGCCATTTCTTGGTTCTAAAAATTCAACACGATCAGCAACTACATTGGTAATAGTTTGGAAATTTCCGTTATCATTGGTACTTCTTGAAGACAATCTTCCAGTAACACCAACCAAAGACCCACTTCCTAAAAAGTTACTCATGTTTCGAGCAACGTTTTCTCAAGCTACACAAGAAATAAAGTTTGCTTGTTCTTTTCCGTTTCGATACTCATTCACTGCTACTGTAAAAAAACAGTAAGCAGTTCCGTTTGTATTTTCTCTTAATTCGACATTCTTGGTTAATCTTCCAATTAATTGAACTTGATTCATTTCCATTACCTTCTTTACTTATTTTTATTAAGCTTCTTTGTTTGGTTCAGTTGAAGTATTGTTGTTTTCCTCAGTACTATTTTCTGGACGAGGACGACTATTGAAGTTGCGTTTATTGAAAGTTCTTCTTTCTTTACGTTCTTCTTCAAATTTAGTCATATCAGTTTTTGATAATTCTACTGATTGAACATAATCTTGTTCTTTTTCAGTATTAATAACCATTTCTCGTACAACGTTTTTATCAATCTTAGCAACACGTTGGAACTCAGCAATATTTTCAGCATTAGTATCTACAATTGCAACAAAGTAAAAACCTTTTTTCTTATGATTAATTTCATAAGCGAAATCCATCAATCCTCATTCTTTTTGTTCTTCAATTTTTCCGCCATTTTCAGTTAAGATTTTTTCTAACTTTGCTTTAGTATCTTTTACTGTATTTTCAGCAGTATCTTGGTCTAAGATGTACATAATCTCGTATTTTCTCATTTATGTATCCTCCTTTTGGTCTAATGGGCTTTGCAGCCAAGGAGTTAACTCGTGTGATATTAACTCGCTATAAAATTATAGCAAAAAAACTAAGTAGTTTTAAGGAGTAATGGCAAATAATTTAGATCGAAAAAATCGATCTGAAGGATTGAATATCAATACCAACAAATCGATTCTCCGTCAGTTCTCGGCCTAACACTTACAAGTAAGTGCTTACGGACAGCAAGAGATTACCAGGAACAGGTTTCTTGTTCCAACTGACGTCCTATATATATTAACATTTTTTGCAGCATCTTTCTTCATTATTAACAATATTGAATTGTTTAAACTTTGGAAATACGTAAGTAAGAATATTAGTTTTCTCCGAAGAAAAATACTTGAGCGTTTCATCAATAGTCAAATTTTTATTTAAAATTTTGAAGGTTAAATTAGCAGTAATATCAGCCATTTGAATCGGGAAAGAATGTTCTGATTTTAAATATTTTAAATTTTTAATCTTCAATTCGGCATCTCTTAATTGACAAATCAAAAGATTAAAATTATAGTAATTTTTCTTTTCTTGATCAGAATTATCTTCAGTTCCTTTGATAGTAGAAAAAGCATTTTTTTCTTGCATAAGAAAGTTTTTTAATTGCTTTTCTTTAAAATTTTTTTTCAAATTATCATCAGTTTCTTCGTCTAAATATATATTAACTATAGAATCATGAACAATAATTTTCTTATCAAGTAGAGTTTTAAGAATTGTTAAAATAAGGATGCTTTTTTTAAACAAATCATTTACTGTCCAATCATAGACAAAGTGCTTTGCTGAATACTCTTTGCATCAACTAACGCTACCAAAATACAAAGAGTTGTTTATACATTTTAAGAAGTTATTATATTTTCTCAACACATTCTTGTTATTGCTTTTAATTAACTCTGTATATTTTTTAGAAAGTTCATTTCCTTTAATCGGTTCACCAAGTCAATCATTTCATTTTTTAATTTCTGACTTGTCATACTTTTTCTTTAAAGTTTTTTTTCTTTTTGAAGCTCAAGAATTTCCTAAGTTGAGAGGAATAAAAAATAAAATTTGAATTAAAATTATCTCTTTGTTCTTTATCAAATACTAAGTACGAATAAATAACATGACCATCAATTCCTGTTCGAAATTTTCCAGAATCATCAATGTAAATATAATATTTAGC
Source organism: Mesoplasma sp. JKS002658 (assembly GCF_023566355.1). Taxonomy (NCBI): domain Bacteria; kingdom Bacillati; phylum Mycoplasmatota; class Mollicutes; order Entomoplasmatales; family Entomoplasmataceae; genus Mesoplasma; species Mesoplasma whartonense. Next base: position 12,998 of record NZ_JAKNSW010000003.1, read on the forward strand.
CATTGCTCTTTTTATTATTGCAGGTAGTATGCATCGGAAACAAATTCATTAAATTATTATTCTTGGAATTGTTATCTCAATGATCAATATTCCAAGATCCGGGTTGTCCCGATTGAAAACCCTCGTATTGTGCTTTTAACATTATTTTTTTGCAACGTGGACAGGGTGCTTTTTGTTTTCAATCTCAATCTAAATTCGATAAATATTCTTCATTGAAACGAATTCACATTTTATTATCAATATAATCTTTTCAAATCAAATTTCGTTCTGGTTTTGCTCACGAACCTCTTTTATCTGCCATTAATTTCTCCTTCTCATAGTGTACGAATAAAAGTTAAGTTATTCCTATTTTATATTATTATCTTTTCAGTTAAATTATGAATTAAAAAACAGATATAATCGAACTTTTGATGAATCGAGTATATCTGTTCCGCATTAGAACTCGGCCCTCAATTTTGAAATTGTTAGGGGATACAAGAGCATTGCCATAATCTTATTTATAAGACTTAAACTAACCGCTATTGATAATACTAACATTTATTGAGATTCATCTTTATCATTTGAATCTTTAAATGATGTTAAATCATTATTTGTCAAATTAAAATTTGTATATGGATATGTTTCAAACTTTATTGGTTCAATGAATAACCATTGTAATTTTTCAGGTAGAGATTTAACATCTGAATATTGATTATGAACAGAACCCTGATTCATAAATTTTTTTTGATTGGAAATTGTTGGAATACAATACTTTTTTTCCCCTCATCATCCGGTAACTACCCCTAAAAACTCAATTCCTTTTCAAAAGTCTTTATGATCATTAACATAATCTTTAGCGTTTGATACGTCGTTAGATTTTTCTCCTGTACTGCTATAATAGTAATAATTGATTTTTATTTTAACTTTAAGTTCTAGTTGCACTAGTCTATTTCCAGTTTGTGACTCATCATATAAAAATTCTCATTTCTTATTATTTCTATAAGTATCGGTTCCGTGGGCTCATTTAAAATAAGAATTTCTATAATATCAATCCAGAATAATATTAATAATTACTTGAATAAGGTCGTGTTCATTACTAAAACTTCAACCAAAGATATCTAATTCAATTTTTGTTAAGTCAATTTCTTCATCTTTTATTTTCTTAAGTGTTTCTATAATATTTTTCTCGACTTTTAACATTATAGAATCAGCAAATTTATCTCCACCCAATAAAGGCAGATTTTCTTGATTGTCAAATTCACCATGCAAATGAACAAGTTTACCTTTATTTTCATTGCTTAAATTTTTCTCAATGAAGTCAGTATAATTAGTCGTTAAAATTAAATCGTAATTACGAAATTTTTCATTTAAAAAGTTTAGTTTATTTTTAGTAGAATGATACTTTTTATCTTGATAATTTCATCTTGATTCTTCTTTTTCAAAAAAATCTGATTTAACTTCTGAAGAAAAATATTCAATGTACTTTAAAAAGATACTTTTGAATTCTGCAGCAGCTTGTGAATCTTGCAAAGCAGTTTCAATATCCATAAATAGATCTTCAATTGATTTATTACTACTTTCACTTTTTAGAACTTCTTCAAGTCATTTTCAACGATGAAGATTTTTATCAATATTCTCATAACTTAATTCATGATTATCAGCAAATGCTTTAATGGCTGATGGATAGTTTGATTTTTGAATTACACCGTTGTAACTCAACTTTCCTTCCAAAGCATTTTTAATCATATTTTCTTTAGTTAATTGCTTTTGAAACTCAATCTCCAAACCATTACCAACTAATGCAATTTTCATTAATTATTATCCCTTGGTTTCAATTGTGGAAATAATAAAACATCTTTAATTGATTCTGAATTAGTTAATAACATCACTAACCGGTCAATTCCCAAACCAATTCCTGCAGTTGGGGGCATCCCGTATTCTAAAGCTTCGACAAAGTCTAAGTCCATTTCTGTAGCTTCATCATTTCCTTGCTTAGCTTCTTGGATTTGAGCTTTAAAACGTTCGTATTGATCAATAGGATTGTTTAATTCTGAAAAGGCATTGGCATATTCTCTTCTGATAATAAATAACTCAAACCGATCAGTAAAACGATCATCATCCTTATTAGCTTTAGCAAGAGGCGAAATTGCTTTAGGATGACCATAAATAAAGGTTGGTTGTTCGATGCTATCTTCAACAAACTCTTCGAAGAATAAGTTAATAATGTGACCCACATCATTGAAGTGTGGTTCAACTTTTAATCCTTTTTCTCCTGCAATTTGTTTAGCCTCTTCAAAAGTCATTGGTTTTCAAAAGTCAATCCCAGTAGCTGTTTTAACGGCATCAACCATATGAACTCTAGCAAACGGTTTAGCTAAATCAATTTCAACTTCCCCATACTTGATTTGTAAACTATTATTAACAGCAAGACTAGTTAGTTGGAATAACTTTTGGGTTAAATCCATTAAGAAGTGGAAATCTTCGTACGCCACATATAACTCCATTGTGGTAAATTCTGGATTATGACGGGTATCCATCCCCTCATTTCTAAAGATCCGACCAATTTCATAAACCCCGTTAAATCCTCCTACAATTAAACGTTTTAGATGTAATTCAGTGGCAATTCTTAAATAGAAGTCACGATCCAAAGCGTTGTAATGGGAAATAAACGGTTTGGCTGCAGCCCCTCCCTTAATTGCCTGAAGAATTGGAGTTTCTACTTCAATATAACCCCGATCATCTAAATAATGTTGTAAGGTACGAATCACCTTGGTACGGTTTTTAAATAATTGGAGTTGGTCAGGATTCATAATTAAATCTACATACCGACGACGATACTTTTCTTCAATATCTACAATTCCTGCATGCTTATCTGGTAAAGGTCTTAACGCCTTACTTAACAAACTAAAACTTTGCACTCGAATTGAAAGTTCACCATGATCAGTTTTCATAATCATTCCTTTAACCCCGATAATGTCTCCTAAATCAAGGTCTTTAAACAAGGCAAAAGCTGCTTCACCCAATTCATCCATGCGCACATATAATTGTAAGTTTCCGTTTTCATCTTGAATATTAGAAAAAACTGCCTTCTTCCCAGCTTCACGATATAAACGAATTCTTCCTGCTACTTGTACAGGAACTTGGTCAAGTGTTTGCAATTCTTCTTTTGAATAATCTTGGTACTTATCACGGATTGACTTTAAATCAGTATTGTTTTCCCATTTACTAATTTGGAACGGATCTAAGTTTTGATCAACAAGTTTTTGGTACTTTTCCCTGCGAACTAACTCTTGCTCACTAAATTTACGCTCATTATTTTTTTCCATTACTACTCCTTAAAATTGATGACTAACCTATGTTTATTTGTATTATTTTACCCTAAAACCTAACTTCGCTTTAGCTCAGACACGTTCAATATTTCTCTAAACCTAACTTTTAATCCCGTTAATATATCACTGGTTATCAAAATCACGGAAAGTCACCCGAACACTACTAGAATAATCCTTGAAGTGTTGAGTCAAATGCTGTGACATTAATTGTTCTTGATCACGACGTTGCTTTCATTCCACCACAACATAAACTGGGTTTTTCACTTTAGCATCAGCATAAATAGTTTCTAGACCTTCATCAATGATAAAAATCTTGTCTTCACTACAATTTAATAATCCACTTAACTCACTAATTTTTGTGGCATAACTTTGCACCAATGCTTTATTAGCACCTTTAATTCGAATATTTGGCATTCTGGTAATCCTTTCTTTTACTAATTATTTGTTAGTCTTATCTTATAATAAAGTTATACTCTTCTCAAAGAAGAGATTAATAAGGTCCAACTTATTGAAAACGGAGGCAGAAAAGCGTGGAAAAAATAAAAATCGGTTTCTTGGGGGTCGGTAATATGGCTGGTTCAATTATTGAAGGAATGAGTAAATCACCAGCCTTTGATAACTTCATTCTAAGTGGATTTGACCACCACTCAAATAAATTTGAACAATTAAATGCTCAACAAGAAATTATCAAAAAAAGTGACAATTTAGAAGAGTTCTTAAAAAACAATGACGTTATTTTCTTAGGAATTAAGCCTCAAAGTTTGACTACCTTCGCTAAGAATTGTGTTGATGATGTTAAATATACAACCCTATGAAACAATAAAGTGATTATTTCAATGATGGGAGCTACCTCTCTTGAACAGTTAACCAACACCTTCCACCATCCTAACATCATTAGAATCATGCCAAATATTAATGCTGCAATCAGTCAAGCCACTAGTGCAATTTGCGCTTCAAATCAAGAACTAATTAATAAGTATGAAACGGTTTTAAATAGTTTTGGCGACACTTATATCATTGCAGAAAAAGATTTTGAGTTGTTTGCTGCAATTGCTGGGAGTGCTCCTGCGATTGTTTATCTCTTCATTGACGCAATTGCTAATAGTGCAGTCAAACAAGGAATGAAAAAGGATTTGGCGACAAAGATTGTTGCTAGCATGGTCGAGGCAAGTGGAGCTTATGTTCAAGAAAAACTCGCTTGAAACCAAAACGCGAGAAACTTGATTGACGTGGTTTCTTCACCGGGCGGAACCACAATTAAAGGAATTTTAAGTTTGGAAAAAAATAAGTTTGCTGCAAGTTTAAATCAAGCAATCGAAGCGATGTTATCAAAGGATAAAAATTAGTCCATGTTTCGTTCAACAATTATTACTAGAGTAAGAAAATGCCTCCAATTTGTTTATGCTTTGTGGTGAAGTTGTTTTAAACCTTGACATATTCCTTTTAGAAGAAGCAAACATAACCAAGTCCAACTAAAAAAAATGAACAACGTGATGAAACGGTTTTACCACACGCCCCAGTTAGTTATTAATGATTTTGATAACATTAATTTCTTTACTTTTTCTAGCACTGATAACTTGACCTTAAGTGGTTTGACTTATATTCCTCACCCCAATTCTCATAAGTGAATAATTTCTTTACACTGGTTTGCTGGAGACAAGTTCTTTGGTTTATATCACGCCCAGTTTTTAACTAAGTTAGGTTACAACGTGATGAGTTTTGACTTTCGAGGGCACGCTAAATCTGATAATGATACTTCTACTTTAGGAATAAAAGAGGTTCGCGATACATTAGGAGCATTGGCGTGATTAAAAGCTAACCACAATCCTGAACAAGTCGTCTTACTAGGAACAAGTATGGGGGCTTATATTACTAATCATCTTTCTTTAAGTGATCCAAAACTAGTTCAAGAATATAAAATTAAGTTCGGAATTTCTGATTGTGGATTTGGCAGTTTAGAATCATTATTTCAAAATGTTCGTAACCGTCATTTACACCTTGTACCAAAACGAAAAACTAAACAATTAGTAAAATGACTGCTTAAAAAGGGGAACAAGGTTGAGGCTAAATCTAATATCAATTTATTTGATGCTAATCTTTTTAAACTAATTGAGCAAGGTCACACCCCAAGTTATCCAATTTTCTTTTCCCATGCCAAAAATGATGGGGTAACTCCTGGTTTTGACACTATGCAGTTAATTGATCAACGAGCAAAGTTAATTCAAAATGATGATTACATCCTTTATAATTACTGTATTCATACCCAAGCTTTAAGAAGTCACTTTAAAACTCACGTTCGTGCAATTAGTCGTTATGTTGCTCTAATGGATAATAATCAAACAGAATATGAGCAATTAGTTAAGGAATGAAAACTTGATGAAATGATTACTAAAAAAGATTTAAAAGACGAAAAATTGAGTTAAAATTAAATTACAATCCCACAAAAAAGACCTTTTAAGGTCTTTTTTTCCCATCAAACACTTATATGTTGCTATAATTAGCACAGTTAATTTATATTAGATATAAGAGGTAAAAGAACTGAATGAAGAAATTATTAGCAATTTTAGGGTCAATTGGTTTAACCAGTACTGCTGCCATCTCGGTGGTTGCTTGTGGAGACAAAAATAACTCCGACGTTGATGGTGATGGGAACATTGTAGTTAGTCCTACCATTACTAATGGAAGTTATAATTCTGATAGTAAAACTTTTATTGCTCAATATGGTAGTGATAAATACCAAGAGCACAAAATGAGTTTTTCTTTAAACAAGGTAATTTTAAAAACAGAAAACATCCTTGTCACTACAGTTGAAGGAAACAATGTTGACCAAGAAGCTGGACTTTGAAACTTTTGAATTTCTGAAAATGGTGCTAATACTGTTTTTGAAATTGAAGATAGCAGTTTAAATGGAGCGACAATTCAAATTAATCTTGATAATCATTTATCAATCATTTTTAAAATCGTTATCCACCAAGATGAAAATATCGTTGTTAATAACGTTATTAACGGAAGTTATAATTCAAACACTACTACGTTTACTGCTAAATATGGAAGTAGTCAATACAACGATAATGTAATGCGCTTTTCGTTAACAAATGTTAGTCTAAGTGAAAATAATCTTAATGTTGTTAAAAGTGATGGGACAAAAGTTGAAACTAAAGATGGGTTATGAAGTTTTGTTGTTATTGATAACACCACGACGATTCACATCGATGATTACCATTTAAATGGAGCGATAATTCAAATTAATTTGGATGGTTATAATTCAATTACTTTCAAAATTGTAATCGTTCAAGACAAAGAAATCGTGATCAACAACACTGTTGCTAATGGAAGTTATAATTCTGATAGTAAAACCTTTATTGCTAGTTATAGAAGCGCGCAGTATAGTGACTACAAGATGAGTTTTACCATTAATGATTTAACTTTGAATGCAAATAATATTGTAGTTAAAACAAGCGATGGGGAAGTGACTACTGGATGAAGTTTGACTACAACCACTAATACGACAACAATTAGTCTTGATGATTACCATTTAAATGGAGCGACAGTTAGGATTCAAGATGTAAATGGATATTGACCAGTGACTTTTAATGTAGTCATTAATCAAGATCAAAATATTGCCGTTGGAAGCGTTACCAACGGAGGTTATCAAGCTGATATAAAGACTTTTATCGCCAGCAACCCAAGTAGTACTTATAAAGGTCATGAGCTAAGTTTTGCATTGATTGGTGTAACTTTGAGTGCTGATAATATCGTAGTTAAGAATAGTAGTGGAACAATTACTACAAACGGATGAAGTTTCAAAACAAGTGATGAAAATACTACTATTACCATTAATGATTACAGTCTAAATGAAGCGACAATTGAAATCAAAGGAATTGAGGGATATTGACCAATTGTTTTCAAGATCAACATTAACCAGGATAAAGATGTGTTTGTTAATCCAGATGTTAGAAACGGAAAGTATGATGAGACTACCAAGACTTTTACTGCTGATTATGGAAGTAGTAAATATGATGATAACCATCTGATTTTCTCACTAAAAGATTTCATTTCAACTGAAGAAAAAATTGTTGTTAAAGATTTAAACGGACAAGTAATTGACCAAGCAAGCAACCGTTGAAGTTTCTGAACTGCTGATGATGGTGCTAGCACTGTTATTGAAATTAAAGATGCGAACATGAATGGAGCGACAATTGAAATCAAAGGAATTGAGGGATATTGGCCAGTGACTTTTAATATTGCAATCATCCAAGATAAACATATCGTGATTGAAGATATTAAAAACGGAAAGTATGATGGGAATACCAAGACTTTTACTGCGAGTTATGGAAATAGTACTTATCAAGAAGAGAATCATCAAATGAGCTTCAAAGTTAAAGGTTTACCCCTAGAGGGAAAAGATTTTGTACTTGTTAGAAATGATGGTGGTGAAAAAATCACTACCGGGTGAAGTTTAACCATCAGTGGTAGTGACACAATTATTACTATTAACGATTACAATTTAAATAACACAAAAGCTTTCATTCAAAACATCGATGGGTATTGACCTGAAATTTTCAATATTGCTATTCCTCAAGATCAAAACGTAGTTGTTAACCCTGACGTGTCAAACGGGAAGTATGATGGGAATACCAAGACTTTTACTGCGAGTTATGGAAATAGTACTTATCAAGAAGAGAATCATCAAATGAGTTTTGAGTTAAATCATGTTTTGAGTGCTGATAATATCGTAGTTAAGAATAGTAGTGGAACAATTACTACAAACGGATGAAGTTTCAAAACAAGTGATGAAAATACTACTATTACCATTAATGATTACAGTCTAAATGAAGCGACAATTGAAATCAAAGGAATTGAGGGATATTGACCAATTGTTTTCAATGTTGCTATTCCTCAAGATCAAAACGTAGTTGTTAACCCTGACGTTTCAAACGGGAAGTATGATGAGACTAATAAGACTTTCACTGCTGATTATGGAAGTGAACAATACGACAGTAATAATATGTACTTTTCGTTGTATGATCTTGTTTTAGATGAAAATAACATCGTTGTTAAGGATGCTGATGATAATGTTATTAATGTCACAACTGATCGTTGGTACTTCTGAACTGCTTTTGACAATAACAAAAATGTCACAAATACAGTTTTCCAAATCAAAGATAGTAAGTTGAATGGAGCGACAATTGAAATTAAGAATGTTAAGGGTTATTGACCAATAACATTTAAAATTGTTATTCCTCAAAGTTAAAATAAATCGATAAAAAAGACACCCCCCTGGTGTCTTTTTTTAATCTTCATCATTTTTACTATAGACTGTTTTAATTAAATATTGAGATGAGAAGGCACCAATTAATAAAACTGCCATCATAATCACTAAGACAATAACAAAAACAATTCAACTAAAGGGATTATTCATAATCACTTCTGCTTGCACATAAAGTTCTTTTACTGCAATTCATCACATTAAATAACTAATTCCCAGACCTCCACCAATTGCAACCAATTCACTGATAAAGTACTTTCCAAGGATACTTAAATTAATTTCTCAATTGTTATAACCTAACGCTTTAAAAGTTGAGATTATCTTCCGTTTTTCATTAACATTAACTAATAAAAAGACAAGATAAAGCACTAGAACAATCAAAACGGTTGCTCCGATTAACAAGTCAATTAAAGCATAAAATTCATGCACTTTTTCTTGGGCTAAACGCTTTGATAAATCAATTGGTAAAAAGTTATTTGTCCCTAAATTAAACCAGTTAACATAACTATAAGTAGCGTTGTAATTATTGACAAGATCACCCAGAAAAACTTCACCATCATTTGATGTAGGATAGAAGAAATTGAAATAATTAGTATCCATTTTTGCTGCAGCAACAGAATTATCTTGGTCAAAATGAAGAAATTGCCGTTTGGTAAAAACTTCATTATACAGAGGAGAAGGTGGAATTGTCGAAAGAAACTTATTCATCAGAATTGTTCGAATTCCATAAATGTTGTTTGAATAATTATCATTTTCATTAATTCCCACAATTTTTAATGGCACTAAAATATTGTAATTATCTTGAGAAAGCGAAACTTGAAAGACCTTATTAATTTTCATATTGTTTAGTTTAGCAAAGTGTTTTGAAATAATTACTGGAAGTTGTTGGTCTGGTAAAGTTTGGTCTTGAAGCTTCTTAAGGTTAGCTACTTTATCACCACTTAGATTAAAAAGGTTGTAACTATTATCATCAACTAAATAAAGCTTTCAATTTTCATTACTCTTGTAATAATAACCAGGTGAAGCCAAATCAAACTTTAACACAGGAAAATCAATTTTTTCTTGCACAAAAGCATTATTTAAAGTAATTAACGGGTCAGGATTAATTAACGAATCACTAAGAATTTGAAGACTAGGGAGTCAAGTTGTTTTAATTTCTTCATTCATAGCGTCTCCCTGATTTTGGTCTGGTAGAAATGGAGCAATTTGTTCATAATCATCTGAACCTTGAATTAAAAACTGTTGCAATAACTGAAAACTAATTGAGGCATGATTGATGTCAGTATGATAAATCTTTTGGAGTTGTGCAGCTATCAAAACTCAATTTTGCACTAAGTTTCGATCAATTGCCAGATAATCTTGGATCTCATTAGTCAAGATTGTACTTTTTGAATCATTAGTTACTATCTCTTTTAAATCTTTTTGGTCATTATAACCAATATAGTCCATATTATATAAGTCACTGTTAGCAAAGGAGTAACTTCCATAGGTTTCTATTTGTCATTGAAATTGATACCCATTATTAAAAGCAGAATTAGTGTTCTTATCATAAACCGTACTTCAGTTATCAATCAAACGGTTGGTAAACGTTCGGGCATTAAATTCCACTAAGATTATCAAATTAGCTAGTACTAGTAGTAAGGTTAAAAAGAACGTTTTAAGAGCATCCTTCATCACCAAACGATGTTTTGTCAATCTAGTTGGAAAAATCGCAGCTAAAGAATTGAATTTCTTTTGTTTCATGCTTTGGACACTTTTAAAGTTGGTTAACTCCAGAGAACTTTTCTTTAAGTAATTATTTAAAGTCAAGAAGCTAACAAGTGATAGTAGCAAAGGGATAAAAGCAACAACAATGGTTATAAATCACGGATTAAACAGATGAGTTTTAATTACTACAAAAGTATTCACCACGATAATGTCGTGGACCAAACCTTGAATCGGGATACTCATTCCAAACCCTAAACCAAAACCAATTAACATCAACATTAAAACTCGAGTTCAAAAGATAAAGGCAATCTTTTCGGAAGGAAAACCATTTGCTTTTAAAACCCCAATTTGAGGCGCCGACTGGTCTAATTCTTTTTTTAAACAGTAATTAATAAAACCAGTGGAAAGAATTAACATAATAAATCCAATCACAATAAAAATTGCAGCTTCAACAATATAAAGTTGGATAGTTTTAATAAAACTTAAATTATTGTACTTACTAACCTCAATTGGTTTAACAAGGATTTCATCAGTAGTCAGTTTGCTAGCAAACTTACGAAAATTCTTTTTATTACCATAAGCATTAATTCTGGTGGTGGTGAAAACGTCAGCTTTGACTGGATCTTTTCTTAGTGGTGCTTCAATAGAATTAGAATTTTTATAAAAGAAACTGACATAGTTTTCCATCTCATTTTCTGTCAAATAAACATAAACACTGTTATTGATTTTGTCATATTCATTACTTAACTGGTTTTCAAGAAAAACGTTATTGATCTTATTAGCAAAACCAACAATTTTATACTTCTGGTGAATTGTCTCATCACCAAAATTATTTAACTCAATTTCATCACCAATCTTTAAATTATTTTTCTGAGCGTACTTGTTATTAATCAAAACCTCATCATCTTGCATGTTTTTCAAGTTCTTTAATCCTTCAAAAACAACTACATTGTTGGTTTTTCCTAAATTTAAAGGTTCAAGATTAAATAAGGTTTCATTGTGTCCTATTGATGCTCAACTATAATCAAGAATAAAATTTGCATCAATACTCACTTTATCATTTCAGTTGATCATCATTGGTAAATCTTCAACAACTTTCTTATAAACCTGATCATAGTTTAGTTTAGAATACTCATCTCACGAACTGGTTAAAAGATCATCCAAACTGACATAGTTGGTCTTGGTTGATGATTCTTGTCCTTTAACTGGATAAAGATAAACCATTCGGTTATATAAATTTCCATAGGCATATAAATTATTTTTAATAAAGTTACCTAAAAAATCACTACGATTAGTTTGATAATCACGATCACTAGCGTTGAAACGTTCCTTATAATACTCTCTAAAATAGTCGTCTAAAAGCAAACCTTTATACTCATATTCTCAATTAAAAAGATTAGTTTGCAAAGAATTTTTGTAATTACCATTATCATCAATACTTTCAAAGTAATCAAAAAGATAATCGTCAGTAAAATTATTTAATCGGGGTTTTCAACTATAATCTCATCCCGCTTGTTTATCACTAATCCCACCTGTTACATTAATAATCTGCAAAGGAGTAGAAACAATTCCTGTTGTTAAGGCAGAAAAAAGAAAAATAAACAAAACGAACGCTAAAGATTGAAGTCATTTGGCAAAACTTAAATTATGAAAGCTCTTAAATAGTTTTAACATTGGTACCCAAGACCCCTTTTATTTTACATTCTCATATTGAGATTATAAAATAAAGTTAATTATTTTTATTGTTTTAAAAAGAAACAAAAAAAGACCTTTTTGGTCTTTCTTTTATGATCACTCAATATCTTCAGGATTTGCTGGATGGGCATTGCGTTCTAATTTATCAATCAACCCGTTTTTAATGTGAATAATCGTGTTTCCAATTTTAGCAATATTAGGGTTATGAGTAACCACAATTACAGTTGTTTTATAAAGTTTGTTAACATCAACTAAAATTTGTAATACTTTCCGTCCCATTTCTTCATCCAAAGCCCCAGTTGGTTCATCAGCAAACAAGATATCAGGATTTTTTGCTAAGGCTCGTGCAATTGATACCCGTTGTTGTTGTCCCCCTGACATTTGGTGAGGATATTTATTCATTTGGTCTTTCATTCCAATTGTGGCAAAAATATCTTCAATTTCCATTTCAGGATGTTTTTTTGTTGATAGATTTTCTCCAACTTCAGCATTTTCTTTAGCAGTTAAGTTCGTCAATAAATTATACTGTTGGAAGATAAATCCCACGTGTTTTCTTCTAAACTTGGTTAAATGAGAATCTTTTAACAAACTTAGGTTATATCCCAAAACAAAGACATCCCCTTTTGTTGCTTTGTCTAAACCAGAAATGGTGTTCAAGAAGGTTGTTTTTCCTGAACCAGATGGTCCTAAAATAACAATAAAATCAGATTTATTTAACTTAATGTCAATTCCCTTTAAAACTTGGGTTTCTACATCTCCAGTTAAATAAGACTTAGTCACATCATTTAACTCAATAACGTGTTTCTCTAAGTTAGGATCATAATGCGTAGTAGTAACAACTGTCCCATTTAAGATTTCTTTTGAATACTTTGAGGTTAATTGTTTTTGACGTTTTTGAATTTGTTTCAATGCTTTAATCCCAGTATCTTCAATCTCTGGTAAATCAAGGTCAAGAAAAGCATCACTACCAGTTAAGTTTTTATCACCATGGCTATCTAATAATTCTTCTGCTCTTCCCTTTGCTGATCTTTTATTAGTTTTTGGTTTTTTTAGGTGTTTTTTCTTAACCTTAGCTTCTTCGGTTTTTTTAGGTTTAGTCTTTTTTACTTTTGGGGTTTTAGCTGATTTAGTTCTACTCTTTAATGGCATTCCTCAAAGCACCTTCTTCCTTCTCTTGCTGATAATTTTATACTATTATCAACTATTTTCTTTTTTCAAGTTTGTTTTTTATCAAGTCAAAATAACCATTATCCTGATAGACTAAAATCTATGCTCAAGATTTCCTTCTAACTGTTTAAATAATGATTATTAATTTAGTGGTTTAACAAAACTATCAAACCACTAGTTAAAACAATGTCTTCCTGATTTTATCATAGAAAAGAAAAACCTCCCTATTGTGGGAGGCAACAAATTGAATTAATCACTCTCAAACGTGTTATCAAATTCGTCATCAAGATCGTCTGCTTCGTCATCTTCATAATCATCTAAATAATAAACCGAATCATCAGCATCTTTGTTAAAGCTTTCTTCAAAACAACCATAGCACAACTGCATTGAAACCTGAACAGGATTATCTTCATTTCCTACCTTAACATCAACTACAGGACCTTTATTTTTGCATTTAGCACAATAAGTATTCATTTCCATCGCTTTATACCTCTACTTCTTGTTTAATTTTATAAAAAGAACTTGATAAAAACTATTGTTTAAACAAAGATTTAGTCTTTTAATTCTTCGGGAGTAATTTCATACTTTGTTTTACAAAAATCACAAATAACTTCCACTGTTTCATTTTTCTTGATAATGTCATCAACAGCATCAACACCTAATAACTTAACTGCAACAATTGTTTTTTCTCGCGAGCAAGTACATTGAAATTTTAATTCCTTTGATTCTAAAACAATTGCATCGGTTGCAATTTCTTCAATTAAAGAAACATAGTTTGTTGTTTTTACTAAAATTTTATTAATAAACGCTGTGTTACCAATTGTTTTAATAAGATAATCAACATCCTCTTCTTTATAATTGGGCAACAGTTGAATAAGAATTCCCACAGCACTCTTAATCTTGAAATCGTCATCTAGCTCTACATTGGTACTAATAAAAGAATTAACTTGGCTTGAAATCCGTAAATATTCCATATAATCACGATCAATTGAACCATCAGTTAAACTAACTCTTGAAACATAAGGTTCACCTTGAACTGTCGAACGAGCAACTGTTAAAGTACCTTCTTTTCCTACAACTTGGGAAAGTAATTCATCAAGTTTTTTCTCTGGTTTCAATCCTGTTACAACAAAGTTTGAATCACTGATAAAACTTCGTACCCGGTCATTTTGAAATTCAGCAATGGTCGTTTTAATTAATCCATCGTTAGTCGAAATTGTTGAGGTTGTAATTTCGTTATTTTTTAATTCTAATCCTAATAAGGCGTTTGCCAAAGTAATTTTTCCCAAGACAATTGTTGCTAACGGGTTGGTTTGGTGTAACTCTACGATTTTGGTTAAAGATTGGGTTAAATCAACAATCGTAATCTTTAAATTATGTTCTGTACTAATTGCTCTTGAACTTACATCCATTTTCTCGCTCCTTAAATAAAATAACGAAACTTTCTCGTCTCGTTATTATCAAAATTATTTTTTGCCCTTAGAAGAACTGTCATCTTTTTGATCATCAGTTTCATCTTCTGGTTTTTTCTTTGGTTTCTTTTTGGTGGTGGTTGGTTTTTTTGCTTCTTTTTTTGGTTTTGGTTCAACATCAGCTAAATCAATATCAATGATGTCACCATCTTTAATTCGTTTTAACTCTTCATCATACTTAACCTTTTCAGCCTTAACATCATCTGGTAAGGCTAAGTTTTGGTCAATAAACTCAATTTGTTCAGCAGTAATTGTTTCCATTACTCGTAAAGATTCAGCCAATAACTCTAACTCTTCGCGATTATCACGAATAATTTTATTTGCCTGATTATAAGCAGTGGTTAGAATTTTAGTTACTTCCTCATCAATTGCTGCTGCAGTTTGATCAGAATAACTACCACTAGTACGACCATAACTCAAATCTTCTTGAGTAACTAATTTAGCCATTCCCAAAGCTTCACTCATTCCAAATCTTACCACCATTTGACGGGCAATATTTGTAGCCTTTTCTAAGTCATCATCAGCACCAGTAGTCACATTATCATCACCAAAGATAATAGCTTCAGCAGCTCTTCCTCCCATATAACCAGCAATTGTGGCAAACAAATCTTGTTTAGTTTGAAACATGCTTTCATCATTTGGAGTAGTAATCGTGTATCCTCCCGCATTTCCCCGCGGAATAATTGTTACCTTTTGCACCTTGCTTGCTGATTCAAGTTTTAACCCAACCAAAGCATGACCTGATTCGTGATAAGAAACAATGTCCTTATCTTTTGGTGTCATTACTCGAGATTTTTTCGCAGGTCCTCCAACTACCCGATCAATCGCTTCATCAATTTGGGTAATAGTAATTTCAGGAGTATTTTCTCTAACAGTTAAAATCGCTGCTTCATTAAGCACATTTTCTAACTGTGCTCCTGAGAATCCCGGAGTTCTTTGTGAAATTCGGTATCAATCAATAGTTGGCGAAATTTTCTTGTTACGAGCATGCAATTTCAAGATAGCTTCTCTTTCCTTAATATCTGGAAGAGAAACTTGAATTGTTCGGTCAAATCTTCCTGGTCTCAAAATGGCTGGATCAAGCACATCACTTCGGTTAGTGGCTGCCATAATGATTACTCCTGAATTAGTATCAAAACCATCCATTTCCACTAATAGTTGGTTTAAAGTTTGGTCGTTTGAACCAGCAACATTGGCAGTTCTTTTTCGGGCCAAGGCATCAATTTCATCAATAAAAATAACACAAGGAGCATTGTTTTTTGCATCTTGGAACATTTCTCGAATTCTTGAAGCTCCCAACCCCACAAACATTTCGTCAAATTCTGAACCAGAAGTTGCATAAAAGTTAACGTTGGCTTCACCAGCAACCGCTTTGGCAAGAAGAGTTTTTCCAGTTCCTGGTGGTCCCTCTAAAAGGACTCCCTTAGGAATTCTGGCTCCAGCTTCTTGGTATTTTTGAGGATTTTTCATGTAATCAACTAATTCAACAATTTCGTTCTTTTCTTCGTTAATTCCTGCAACATCACTGAATTTAACTGTTGATTTAGAAAGTTTAGCTTTACTTTTACCCATTCCAAATAGGTTACCAGCACCTCCAGCCCCAGCTGCACCCATTGAACGGAATAAGAACCAAAACAAGAAGACATAGATTAAAATCATGACCACTAATGGAACAATCGTTCCTACAATTTGTCCAGTTTGATCAACAGGAATATTGGTAATTCCTTGGAAAGTATTTCCAGAATTGTAAATAATTTGTTCCAATAGAAGCACATCAGCACTATTAGCACTACCAATTCCATAAACTGCATCTAAAGCTTCAATAGGAATATTGTTGACCACAAAAGCATGAAGATTATTGTTTTCATCAAGGTAAGTACCTCTCAAAATCAACAAGGAAGCTGATCGTTGAATAGTCACACTATTAATTTTTCCTGAGTTAAGATAAGATTGCACTTCATTAACACTTAAAGCGTCAGGACTACTTTTTAAGAAGATAGAAGCAACAATAATGGCAATGATGATAATGATAATCAGAATTAATCAAATTCAAATTCCACCACGACGGTTATTCTTTTTATTGGCATTATTATTTTTCTGATTATTCACTAACCATCCCTCATTTCTGCTTACTATCTAAAAGTTATACAAAATAACATAGTAATATTAACATAAAAACAAAATTTTTTAATCCCCTAGAAAGTTTTGATAATTAATTAACTGCTGGTTGTTCAACCGAATAATTGCTGGTTGTTTTACCCGAGCAAAAAAACTAATTTTATGGTCAATAAAGAAACGATTAGTCTTTTTTTTCTGACAGAAAGTCTTTAGTTTATAATTTTCAAAATCATTGGTTAACAAATAGGGGAATTGAAAACCATCTTTAGCAATTAATTCTTGAACCCACTTCGTAGTTAATTGATTTAACTCTTGATGATTGTTAATCATAGTTTTAACAAGTTCTATTTCATTATCAATAAGGAAATAACAAGTGTTGAAGTCTTTAACTAACCAATAGTTTGGGATTTTAATTTTTAAAATTGGTTTTTTACTTGTCAAAAGTGTTTGAGCAATTGCTTTTAAAGTATTATTTTTCCGATGCAGAAAAATCTGGTCAACTTTTAAGTACTTAAAATAATTAATTAAGACAAACATCACTTGTTTTTGACTCAAATGATAAAACCAAGAATCAAGGACTAACTTATCACCAATCAAGTTCTTAGTAAAATACTTCAAAGCAACTTGTTTATCAGCTTCATTTAAGTGGTTTGCCTGTTTAATTTCTGCTAAATAAAAGTCAAAATCAACTTCATTGAGTTGTGATCTTAACTGGTTTCGCGCATACTTCAAATCAAAGTTTGTTTCATCAATTCCAAAAGGAATTTTTTTCTGATTCACGTGATTTAAAATACTACTTTTAGTTTGATTTAACAAAGGTCGTAACACAGTTAGTTGTTGGTACTTATTCTTAACTTTTAAACCATAATAATCCACTAAATTATGGCGTTGTTTTTGCAATAAATAAGTTTCAATGTGATCATTTAAATTATGGGCGATTAAAAGAATTGTGGCGTTTTCTTTTAAGCCAATTTGGGCAAAAAAATCATAACGTAGCTTTCTTGCTGTTGATTCAAAGTTGGTGTGATTATCTTCAAATTCAGAAGTAATATTCTTATTATAGTATTTCAAGTGGTGCAAATCACAATAACGTTTAACAATCGCTTCATCACGAATTGATGAAGTTCTGGTATGGTAATTGACATGACAAACAATGATTTGTTGATAACCTTGATTTACTAACAAATCCAAGAGAAACATGCTATCAGGTCCTCCAGAGACCCCAATCAATATTTTTTGATTAATTTTAATTCCTAACATTACTTCTAATCCCGAAAAAATTCTAAAATTTCATCACTATAAGTTTCATCATCATTATGGGCAATCAAGGCAGGAAGGATTTCAACTCCTTTATTACCTTGTTTTTGACCTTCAATTAAAACAGTTTTTGCCTCATACTTACTTTTAGAATAAACAAAACGCAAACGCTTAACCACCAGATGATACTGGTGAAATAACTCAATAATTTCACCAGTTCTTTGAGCACGATGAACCATCACAAATACTCCTTTATTGTTTAAACACAAACTAGCGCTTTGAATAATTTCTGCTAAGTTAATCAACGTTTCATGACGAGCATCAACCATTAAGGGATTAGTTTCTCTAGTCTTAGTTTTTTCACCCACTTCAAAAAAGGGTGGATTACAAACCACAAGATCAAAACCATGAATGTTCTTCTTAGCAAATACTTTAATATCATCATTCACAATTTTTACTTGATGATTCAATTCATTTAAACTCATATTTTCTTGAGCTAAAACTACTGCTTGAGAATTAATTTCCACCCCCGTGATTGCAGCAGTGGTATAACGACTGATGATTAAAGGAATCACCCCATTATTAGTGCCAAAATCAACAATTTTTGTCATTCTTTTATTAAAATTAATAAATCGTGCCAATAAGATACTATCTAATGTAAAACTAAACATTGTATCATCTTGATAAAGCTGTAAATTTTCATACCCTAATAAATCGTTTAACACTTTCATTTTAAATTGCCCTTGTAATTTGGATTAAAAACCGGTCAATTGCTAACTGCGAATTATTAGAAAACTTTAGATCGTGACTTAATTCTAAAAATAATTCATATATCAAGACATTAGCAGTGTTTAAAAAGTGCTTGCCCCCGCTTTGTACTAATTCTTGTAACTTGGTTTTTTCCATTTTTTTTAACTTATTATTTAATAATAAAATATTATCTTTGTTTTTAGTGCTAATTACTTCAACTAAAAAATTATCATCAAGTTCATTTGTTCCTCTAGTTAAGGTTAAAAGTTTTGCTCGAGATTCAAGGGTTGGCAAAACTTGGTTTTGATCATTAGTTAACAAAAAAAAGTAAGTATTAGGAGTAGGTTCTTCTAAAAACTTCAATAAGGCGTTTGCACCTTCTGGTTTTAAACTTTCAACATTAGCGATGATTCTTAGTTTAGGCTTATTTAAATATAATGGTGCATAGTTCAATTCATTAACCATTGTTAAAACAGTTTCTTTATCAATTACTTGATAATGATCACCAATGACCTTAACATCAGTTATCAAGTGATTTTCATATGACAGACACCACTGACACTGATCGTTAGTGATGGCGTGATTATCACAATAAAGCATGCGTCCCAACTGGTTAACCAATTCATCCAAACTGATGTTATCTCCTTCAAAAAGGATACTTTCAAACAACTTGTTTTTCACCAACGCTTGGTGTAAGTAGTTCATAATTTCTGGTTGAGTCATTATTTTAAAACCTGATCAATAATCATTTTTGCTTGGTTAATGACTTCCTCTTTTGATAAACTGGCATCAATTACCTTAAACCGGTTAGGATACTTTTGAACTAAATCATGATAACCATCAATAACTTTTTGTTTATACTCATTATTTTCTTCATCTAAACGGTTCGCATCATCAACATCACGACGATGGTTAATTCTTTGATTAGCTGATTGTAAGTTTAAATCAAGATAAATAGTGAGATCTGGTTTATGTTCACCCAGAACAATGTTTTGCACTTCATCAATATCATCAAGTTTTAACCCCCTACCCGCTCCTTGATAAGCAGTAGTTGAATCCATATAGCGGTCGCAAATTACAATTTTATTTGCTTTTAAAGCAGGAATAATTGCTTCAGAGAGGTGTTGTTTTCTTGAGGCAATGAATAACAATGCTTCAGTTCATCCATCAATTTTTTCAGGACGTTTTTTTAAAAGGATGGTGCGAATTTCCTCAGAAATTGCTGTTCCTCCTGGTTCACGAGTTAAAAAAACTTCGTACCCTTTCTTTTCAATATATTTTTTTAATGGTTCAATTAGAGTGGTTTTTCCCCCACCATCAATTCCTTCAATTGTAATAAACATTTTAAAACCTACCTTTATTCTTCATCGTTTTTATGCCGATTTCTAATTGCCTCTTTTAAAGTTTGTTCATCAATATAATCTAAAACCCCACCACGAGGGATTCCCCGAGCCAATCTAGCATAACTAATCTGGTTTTTTCGTGCAATGTCACGTAAGTAATTAGCTGTTAATTCACCATTAAAAGTAGCGTTTAAAGCAAAAATTAACTCACTGTTCTGATTCACTCGCATTAATAATTCTGGAATCTTTAACTTATCAGGAGTAATGTTTTTATTTAAATCAATCTCTCCTTTTAAAATCGCATAAATCCCATTAAAAGTTTTGCTCTCTTCAACGATTTTGGCATCCATCATGTTAGCCACAACCATTACCTGGTTTTGGTTTCGGTGTGAATCACTACAAATTGGACAAATTCCATCAATAGTTAAATAAAAACAGGTTGAACATTCACCTAATTTGGTTTTAATCATCAATAACCCTTCATCAAGTTCTTTTAAAGTGTTTGGATTATTAATCAAACCCATCACTAAGCGTTGGGCAGTTTTCTTACTAATTCCTTGAAGATTTTGAAATTTTTCTACAACTTGGTCAAACTTATTTTCCATTATTTATCCCCAAAGTTAACATCAGTTAAATCAAATAATTGGGCAGCCTTGTCTAATAATTCTTGGCTTTGTTCAAGTTGATGACTAGTTGCCTTCTTTTCATTTGCAGTATAAAAATTGTCAAAGTTAATTTGTGTATACTCAGGTAGAAAGTTTTTTTGCTTTAAATCAGCAAAGGTAGTTTTAGTTTCTTTTCACATTGAAGCACTTACTCCGTACACCACATACTTGTCTTTCAATACCTTAAACAAAGCAGCACTAATTTCTGGCTTAACTAACGATAAATTAATCAAATTAGCACTGATAAAATTATCAGTAGTAATAATAATTTCAGAACGATTAGCCGCAGCAATCTTTGCTCCATAAAAAGCTGAAAGTTGATAAGCTTCATCAGAAGAGATTAACTCATTGGCTTGATTAGTTTCAAAAATCTTTTGGAGTTTATCGTTTAATTCATGGCGAAGAGTAGGGTTTTCTTCCTGAACCACCCCCATTAAAACATTAATTAAATCATCAATTAAGTAATTAATCTTTGGTTCGTTCAAACTAACTTCAATTAATTGGTGTTGATGATCAATTAACGCTTCTAAACTTTGAGTAGTTTTAGTCAAAGGATTAAGGTTTATTTTTTTAGAAGGATTTGGTTGTGATTGATTAATAATTTCAGAATATTCATCAACACTAAGAGTTTTACTCGTCTCTTCTTTTTCTGATAATTCTGCAGTAGTTAGATTTTCTCTCAAAGGTTCTTGATCTACTTTTATTTGCTGATTATCTGGTGTGGAAGGTGATGACACAATTTCATCAGATGCTTCTTTTTGCTTTGGATTAAGCACGACCTTCTTTGTGACTACTGCTTGTGATCTTCCACTTGATAGTTGTGAATCCATGGTTTGAATCGTTTTTAAAACACTCAACAAAATATAGTCAAAGCCAGCCGTGGTATTTTTGGTTTTAATATAAGCTTGAGTTAGATTATCAGTGATTAAAAATAAATCGTTTAAAGGAATGGTTTTAAATGCCATTGCATCCTCAACATTAAGTTCAGTGAGAAAGCTTTGATCAAGAGTTAACTGGTATTCAATGATTTCTTTAATCATTTTGATTAAAGCCAATGTTAAAAGGTTGAAATCCATTCCTTGTTGACGACTGTGCTCAAAATAACTAATTACTTCCTGACTTTCGTGATTTAAAATCTGGTGAATAATCGCTAACTTTTCTGCTTTAGTAGCGATATAAAATAAAGTTTTTACCTCTTCAATATCAATTTTTTTAGAATCATAAGCTACGACCATTAATTGTTCTAAATCATTTAAAGCATCCCGCAACGATCCTTCACTAATCGCATAAATTTGTCTGGCGGCTTCTTGACTTAAATGATAACCTTCTTCATGAGCAATAAAATCAATTCGAGCAGTTAAATCTTGGTTACTAATTCGTTTAAAGTTAAACGTTTGGCAACGCGAAATAATTGTTTGGGGAATCTTGTCATATTCAGTGGTCGCCAGAATAAACACCACATGTTTTGGTGGTTCTTCTAAAGTCTTTAATAAAGCGTTGAAAGCAGCTTTTGAAAGCATGTGAACTTCATCAATAATATAAACTTTATATTGGCCAATAATTGGTAAGGTTTGGACATTATTTTTAATATTACGAATTTCATCCACTCCGTTGTTAGAAGCAGCATCAATTTCATAAATATCAGGAAACTGGTTATTGTTAAAAGTCTGACAATTAGCACAAGCATTACACGAATCACCGTTCTGCAAGTCTAAACAATTAATTCCCTTTGCTAAAATTCTCGCCACTGACGTCTTTCCAGTTCCGCGTTGACCCGCAAACAAATAAGCATGATCAAAATTATTGTTCTTTAATTCAAACGTTAAAATCTCCACAATATTTTGATGACCAGCAACATCTTTAAAAGCATTCGGACGATAAACTCGGTATAAAGAATTATGTTGTTGCATTTCGTTTTCACCTCTTTTGCTCCTTAATTATATAATTAAATGTTTCTTTTTTTCTTTTCGCTAACTTTTTGCTATGAAAAAACATAGATATTTACAAAATTTGGGTGTATAAATTCTATGAGTGATTTATGAGAAATGAGTTTGAGAACAAATGAAAAAATATATGTTAGATGATAAATTTTGTCCCGTGGCCAAGACCCTTGAAGTCATTAATACACCATGGAAGATTTTAATCGTTTATAAGTTAATAAATGGGACATTACGTTTTAACCAAATCAAACGAGAAATTCCTAACATCTCTGAAAAAATGTTAAGTGTTTCGTTGAAAGAGTTAGAATCTCAAAAGATAATTAATCGAGATGAGATTCATAATGGTCCGTTGAGGGTTGAATATAAACTAAGCCAAATCGGGAATGACTTAATTCCGATTATCAGTGCCGTTACCGAATTTGGCAATAAAAATTTTAAACCAATTGAAAAAATCGCTTAATCAGCGATTTTTTATCGTAAATTATCATCAAAAAAAGTTCTTAATTTCGTTTGATAAATTTTTTCTTGTTCTCTAGTTCCTGCCTTTTTTAAAATGACTTCTCTGCTATTTAAGGCAAAACTTTTAGTCACTGTGTTTTTATTATTATCAATCACATAACAGATTTCATCAATTCTTGCCTGACGAATTGCCCCAAAACACATATCACAAGGCTCAAGACTAGTATAGATTTTGCACCCCTTAAGATTGTTAGTAGTCTTTATTTGGAAGGCATCGTTAATGGCATTAATTTCAGCATGACCACAAATTGTTTTAGTTTTCATCCGGTTGTTATATGACTTAGCAATAATGTTTTGGTCTTGATCAATAATAATCGCACTTGCAGGGATATCATCACTACTTAAAGCCAAATCGGCTAAAACCATTAATTCATTAAAGTATTCGTTTTCCATTTTCTTAACCTCACAAAAGAAAAACCACTATACAAGACGCTTTTCTTTATAGCTGCTACCTTCCGGTCCTGACTAGATTCAGATGCAATCTTTATAATGGCAACATTATTTTATCATTAATTCTACTTACTTTAAGAATTTTTCACCATTAAAGTAAGGTTGTAATTTAGCGGGTAGAACAAGTTTTTCTCCATCATAATAGTTCTCTAAAATAGCAGCAATCAAGCGATCGATTGCCACTCCACTTCCATTAAGAGTATGTGCTAATTTTGTTTCATTATTATCATCCTTATAACGAATCATCATGTTCCGTGCTTGAAAATCACCGCAATTAGAACAAGAAGAAATTTCTCGATATTTATTTTGTGATGGAAACCAAACTTCTAAATCATAAGTTTTTGTCGCACTAAAACCTAAATCCCCAGTACATAACTCCACCACGCGATAAGGTAAATCAAAAAGCTCTAAGATTAATTGGGCATCCTCAACTAATAGTTCTAATTCTTGGACTGAATTTTTTTGTTCAACAATTTTTACTAGCTCCACTTTATTAAATTGGTGCAAACGAATTAATCCTTTAGTGTCTCTTCCTGCACTTCCAGCTTCTTGACGAAAACATTGACTAAAAGCCACATATTTTTTTGGTAATGTTTTTAAATCAAGAATCTCGTTAGCATGAATATTAGTTAAGGGTACTTCAGCAGTGGGAATTAAATACTGATTCCCAGTAATATAAGCGTCCTCAGCAAACTTAGGTAATTGTCCTGTTCCATACATTAATTCTTGGTTCACAATTACTGGAACAAACATTTCTTGATAATCGTGATTAGTATGAGATTGAATCAATAAATCTGCTAAAGCTCGCACCATTTTTGCCCCTTGGTTGGTATAAACCACAAAACGTGAACCACTTAATTTTGCACCTAAATCAAAATCAACTAAATTTAATTTCGTAGCAATCTCCCAATGAGGGACTGTTTGTTCTTTTTTCTTTTCATCACCCCACCTACGGATTTCTTGATTATCATTTTCATCAATACCGACTTTGATTTCAGCATCAGGAAGATTAGGAATGGTACGTAAAAAACGGTCTAATAGATAATTAACTTCTTTAAGTTGTTCATCATATCTAGTAATAGCTTGGTTAATTTTACCAACCCTGGTCTTGATTGATTCAACCTCATCATTCTTTTTTGCTCGAACTAGTTCACCAATGGTTTTTGACAAATTGTTACGATCACTTTTTAACTTTTCAACATCAATCAAAATTAGTTTCCGTTGGTGGTTTAACTCTACTATCTTGTGAACGTCGCTAGTGTAATCAGCATTACGAGAATTCAAACGTTTAACGACCTCTTTTTGGTTGGCTTCAATAAAATTAATATCTAACATCGTTAAACTCCCTTTTAGTTATAAATAAATTATAATCGTTAATTAAATTAAGAAAATATTTTCCAAAAGAAAGAAATCAGGTTTAAACATAAATACTTAATTAACAGATTTATTTCAACAAAATTTAATCAGTAAACACCAATAAGTTTATCTGTAAGCATATAATGAAAAAAGGGAGACTGAAGTCTTCTGAGAAAGGAAAATATGAAAATATTATTATCGATTTTAGGCTCACTAACAATTGCCGGGTCGGGGGCAACATCTCTTGCCAACATTACTCATCAATCTACAAAAACTAATCACAGTAGTATTATTAGGAATCAAAATGTAGAGCAAAAATTTGTTACAAATGAATTTGTAGAAATAAGCACTAATAATTCTACTGATAAGAATGAAAAATTATTAGATTATGGTTATAACATTCAAACTCAAAGTGAGGAACAATTCAATATTTCCCAATTTTTAGAACAATATTTAACTACTCATCCAGATAGTTCGTTAGAAGATGATCTTCTTAGTTCTTTAGTTCTAATAAATCAAAGCATCCAAATAAATTTTGATTTATTAGAAGTTTACAAGAGCGATACTAAACTTTACAACATATTAACAAGTACGGAACTTGTTAATAATTTAAATGCTATTTATAACCAAAAACTCTTAACTTATGATGCTGATTATCAAGTTTTTAGTTTCGGAGATGAAAATTTTAAAATCGAAAGTAATCTTTCTAAATCAATCTGAATTGAAATTCATTGATATTGATTTGGGTATTTTAAAGTCCATCTTAATCATGATTTAACTCAAAAAATAAAAAGAGCCTTAGATACTGGAGGTGCGACTATTGGAGTAATAATGAGCGTCTTCGATCAAGAACCTACAACTAAAATAGTTTTGGCTACTTTGGCAATTTTTTGCATCCTTAGTGCTTGGTTGTTCAGTGAATACGACCACGGCAAAGGAGTATGAATAGGGTGTTTTTTAGGTAATGTTGGTTTAGGATGAGGTTCTAACAAATAATCATGCAAATAACTAAGAAAATTTTATTGTCTTTAACACTTATCTCAAGTATTGTTCTTGCTCCTTATATGTTTGATTTACTCCACAGTAAAGGGATTAATATTATCCTTGTTTGGCTCACTTCCTTTGTTTTCTTGTGTGCAGCTATTTCTAGTATTTGTTGAATGAACAATATTAATAATTTTTGATTATGAAAGTTACCCTCATTATTAATTCTGCCATTCAGTATTCCTTTTTTAATTATTGATTATCTTGAATCTAAAAGAACAATAATAATTCAAGAACCAATGAATAGAAAAACTAAGATGATAATAGTTTGAATATTATTCATTATAAATTTACTTATTTTTACTTTTATTATCGTTTTTTCTTCGCTAAAAGGACTGCCGTGACTTATAGCACACAATATAAAATACTTTTCCAATACCACAGAAGCACTATTTTGAGAAGAATTAGTCGTTTTATTCTTACTTGCTCTTGGTTCGGTTTTCTTAATTATTAATTTTTATTATCCAAAAAAAGTGTTTAAAGTTTTAAGTTTAAGTGGTTTGATATTCAATTGATTCTATCTGTCCTTAGAAAGAATTGATGAAAAGGGAATCTGCTTCTTCATTAAACATAAAAATATTGTAAAAATAGAGAAAGATCCTAACAAGTAATGCAAACAACCAAAAAGGTTCTACTTTCCTTAATTTGCATTTTCAGTGCTTGTCTTGGTATTGAAGAATTGTTTACAGCAATTTTGAATGTTATCAATCCGCCTTGATATGCTGGCGATACAGGTATAAACATTATTTTTTCTTGAATAGTTACAGTAGCTTTTATTTTTGCCTTCATTTCAAGTCTTTGTTGAATCACTAATGTTGGCAAAGGATTTTGGTTGTGAAAACTTCCAGCTTTATTAATCCTTCCTATTAGTATCCCTTTTTTAATTATTGATTTTATTGAATCAAGAAAGTCAAAAGAAGTAATTAGTAAAACAACAAATGAACAAAATGGATTAACGCTTTTGTGAGTAATTTTTGGAATTAATTTAGCTTTTGGAATAGTTGTGATTTTAGTTTCAATTAGAGAAATGTTTTGAAATTTTATCTTAAACTATATAGTAAAAAGTCACCATCTTGACATTCCAAATGGTATCGATTTAATCATTTCAGGTATTGGAATTATTATTGGATTAATCTTGATTATTAGTTCTATTTTTTTGGTGATTAACAATTATCATCCTAAAAAGGCCTTTGAAGTTTTAAGTTGATTCGGATTTCCTATTAGTTGATTTTATTTGTTATTGAAAACAATTAATCAAAAAGAATCTCATTATTTCTTTAAAAAAAATACAACCAATTCTTCTACTCAACAAATTTTAGTAGATTAATAATCCTATCTATTTAGTATTGTGAATACAAGCAAAGAAAAACTCCTTATTTTCTTAAGGAGTTTTTTTATTCAGTAATAGTTAAATCATCATCATTGTCAAAAATTTGCGTGATATCAATTGTCTGATCATCATTGTCAAAAATGATGGTTGGTTCAAAGTTTTCCTCATAATCAAGATCTTCTAACCCATGCTTATTGTACTCTAAAGCAACAGCACTAATTTCTTGGTTAGAACCTAAATTAATTCCTTTTACTCCCCTGGCAGTTCTTGAAAGAGTCGGAATGGCACTAACTTTAGTTTTAATCAAGTTACCATCACTTGAAATGATTAGGAGTAAATCAGTTTCTCTAGCAGCTAATAAACCACTAAATTTTCCTTCATTAAGGTCCATAACCTTAACCCCTTTACCATTTCTTCCACTAATACGGTATTGATCAATCTTAGTTTTTTTGAAATTACCTTTTGAAGAAATGGTAATAATTTCATCAGTTCCAAACGAAGTTGTCGCTCCCACTACCTCATCATGTTCTTCTAACTTAATTCCTTTTACTCCAGTAGCAGTTCTAGATAAAGAGCGAACAATGCGTTCATCAATTCGAATTACTTTACCAAGAGTTGTTGCAATAAAGATGGTTTCTTCACCAGTGGTTGGTAAGACTGTAATTAAACGGTCACCCTCTTTTAAAGAGATGGCAATTTTTCCGTTTTGGTTTACCCGGTTAAAGTTTTCAATCTCAGTCTTCTTAATTGTTCCTTTTTCAGTAACAAATACTAAATACTTGAATTTTTCTTTATTATTTCTAAGCGGGAGAATGGCAGTAATTTTATCTTCTTTAGTTAAACCTGGTAAAAAGTTAAGTGCAGGAATTCCCTTTGAATTTCGTGAATATTGTTGCACTTGATAAGCTTTTACCCGGAACACTTTTCCAGAATCAGTAAACATCATGACCCAGTCACGAGTTTTACCCATTGCTGCAATTACAATCGGATCATTGTTATTACTATTAACATTAATTCCGCGACCACCACGTTTTTGAACCTTAAATTCGTTTGGGTCAACTCTACGCAAGTTACCTTCTTGAGAAAGTAAGATAATCATTTTTTGATCAGGAATTAAATCTTCATCATCAATATTTAATAATCCATCAGAAATGGTTTCAGTTCGACGAGCATCACCAAATTTTTCACTAATTTCATTTAATTGATTGATTAAAACTTGGTTCTGTTCTGAAGAATCATTAATTAATAAGTTCAAATAATCTAAACGAGTAGAAATTTCATTCATTTCAGTATGAATTTTTTCTTGTTCTAAACCAACTAAACGTTGCAGGCTCATTTCCAAGATCGCTTTAACTTGGTCTTCATCAAATTCATAAGTAGTCATTAAAGCATTTCTAGCAATTTCCACACTTTGCGAATCACGAATCGTTTTAATAATTGGATCGATGTAATCCAATGCTTTGCTTAAACCTTCTAAAATATGTAAACGTGCTTGTTTTTTTGTTTGTTCAAAAAGTGAACGTTTCACAATAATTTCTAGTTGATAATCAACATAATAACGAATAATTGATTTTAAATCCAAGAGTTCAGGAACATTATTTCGCAACGCTAATAAATTAATTGAAAAACTGCTCTGTAAAGGAGTTTGACGGAACAATTGGGAAAGAATCAATTCTGGATTAGCCTCTTTTTTTAGGTCAATCACAACTTTAATTCCTTCTTTTAGGTTAGATTCATCACGAATATCACTAATTCCGTTAATTTCTTTATTACGAACCAAATCAGCGATTTTTTCAATAATCTTAACTTTATTGGTTTGGTAAGGAATTTCAGTGACAATAATTCGGTCTCGACCTTTATAGTTTTCGGTTTTGGTTTTAGCACGCATACGCACACTACCCTTACCAGTTTTATAACCTTCTCGCATTGATTTTCCGTTAGTCATTAATGCTCCGGTCGGGAAGTCTGGACCTTGAATATAATCATCTAATAATTGATCAATTGTAATTTGGGGGTTATTAATATAAGCAATAATTGCATTATTCACCTCAATTAAGTTATGAGGAGGAATATTAGTAGCCATTCCCACAGCAATTCCCATTGCTCCATTAGCTAAAAGGTTAGGAAAATAACCAGTTAAGTAGGCTGGTTCAATTTCAGAAGCATCATAGTTATCAATGAAAGGAACAGTTTCCATATCAATATCTTTAATTAAATAACCAGACATTTTTGTTAATCTGGCTTCAGTATAACGCATTGCAGCAGCGCCATCCCCATCGATTGAGCCAAAGTTTCCATGACCATCAACCAGAGGATAACGATAAGAGAAATCCTGAGCCATTCTGACCATCGAATCATAAACAGCAGTATCTCCGTGAGGGTGATACTTCCCAATCACTTCTCCTACAATTCGTGCAGACTTTTTGTGCGGTTGGTTAGCTGTAATCTTCAAGTTATCCATCGCATAAATAATTCTCCGATGCACTGGTTTTAACCCATCACGTAAATCTGGTAAGGCACGTGAAACAATAACACTCATTGAGTATTCTAAAAAGTCACGACGAACTTCGGTTGCAATATCAATTGGTTCTAAGCGGCCATGGCCAAATTCTTCTTTTTCACTCATTTTAAGGTTTCCTTTCTATTATTTTTCAAAACCGTGATAAACACTTTCACTATCATGATACAAGTGTTTAATATCAAACCTTTGTCGGTAATCTTTTAAATCACCAGTTTCAAAAGCTTTGATAGCTTCACGAGCTGATTGGTGAGAATCACACAAAGTAAGTCTAGGTACATCTCCAGAATTTAAATCTTCATCATAGAAAGCACCAGTAATCATTTCATTTAAACCAAAACCAACAATTTCACCCTTAATGATTCCTTGTTTATATCTAAAATCAGAAATAATTGGATAAAGTCGTTTATCAGGATTATTCTTTGCCATTTCAACAACTAATCCAAATTCCATATGTGTTCCTGAATCTCAACCATCAATCTCTAAAATCACATATTCTGCTGCTTTTAGTCCTGCATAATCTAACTCAAAAATCTCTTTGTTGGTTGGAGCAGTACCTTGATTAGTATCAAAATCTACTGGATTTTTAATCTCATAATCAGGAAAAAGTTCACGCAAAACTGCTCCCTCTCTTTTTCTTTGATCTCACTGCGCTTCGTTAAACATTGATCCAGCGTTGTAAATAATTTTCTTTGTCATAAATTTATTTCTCTTTCTTAAGTTAATTGTTAAAAATCAAGGTTTTTAACATATTCAGCATTCTCTTGAATAAATTGGCGTCTTAATTCAGGATCTTCTCCCATTAAATTCCCAAACACTTCGTTAGCAATAGCCGCATCTTCTAAATTAATTTGCAACATCATCCGTTCTTTTGGATCCATTGTGGTTTCTCACAATTGTTGTGGATCCATTTCTCCTAAACCTTTATAACGTTGAATTGTGTAACGTCTATTGGCAAATTCCTTACTCTTAAAGTCTTCTAATTCTTTATCAGTATAAGCATAAGCTACTTGTTTTCCTGCTTCAATTTTATAAAGTGGTGGTTGAGCAATAAAGACATTACCACTTTGAATTAATGGACGCATGTAACGATAGAAAAAAGTTAACAATAACGTTCTAATGTGAGCTCCATCAACATCAGCATCAGTCATGATGACAATTTTGCCATAACGAATTTTACTAATATCAAAATCTTCTTTAACTCCTGCTCCAATTGCAGTAATCATCGTTTTAATTTCGTTGTTGTTAAAAACCTTGGTTGGTTGAACTTTTTCAACATTCAAAACCTTCCCTTTCAAAGGAAGAATAGCTTGATATTTACTATTTCGTCCTTGTTTGGCACTTCCTCCTGCAGAATCTCCTTCGACAATGTAAAGTTCAGCAAATTCTGGGTCTTTAGAAGCACAATCAGCTAGTTTTCCTGGTAAATCAAACTTATCAAGAACTGATTTTCTTCTAGTTTCTTCACGTGCTCGTTGAGCAGCAAATCTTGATCGTTGCGAAGTTTGCAATTTTTCTAAAATCAATGCCGCATCATCAGGGTTTCCTCATAAATAGTCTTCTAATTTTTCACCAACAACTAAATCAACTGCATTTTTAGCATCAGGGTTTGCCAATTTAGTTTTAGTTTGCCCTTCATATTGAGGATCAGTATGTTTAACACTGATTACAGTAGTCATTCCCTCTTTAATGTCATCTCAAGTAAAACGCGAAGAATTAGTTTTATTTTTTGAATCTTTTTCATTAGCATAACGGTTAAAAATTCGAACTAAAGCTTGTTTGAATCCTTCTTCGTGAGTTCCCCCATCCCGAGTATTAATGTTATTTACAAATGAAGCTAAATCATCGTTGTACTCGGCATTATATTGGAGCGCAACTTCAACTTCAATATTATTAACTAAACCATCAGCATAAAAAACTTCTTGATTAATAGCGTTTTTTCCTTGATTAGTTTCCTTAACATAGTCAATAATTCCGTTAGGAAAATGGAAAGTAACTTTTTTATTGGTTCTTTCATCAGTTAAGTTAATCACAACTCCCTTATTTAAATAGGCTAATTGTTTTACCTTATTTTTGATGGTGTCATAGACAAAAACAGTGGTTTCTTTAAAAATTTCTGGATCAGGTTTAAAACAAACGATTGTTCCAGTAGTCGGAGTTTCTCCTAAAACTTTTAATTCAGTTTGTTGGGTTCCTCCATCAAAAAACCTTTGGTGGTAAATATTTCCATCCCTTCACACTTGCACATCAACATACAAACTTAAAGCATTGACAACACTAGCCCCAACCCCGTGTAATCCTCCTGAAATTTTATAACTATCAGAGTTAAATTTTCCTCCAGCATGCAATTGGGTGAACACCAGTTCTAAACCAGTTTTACCACTATCTTGATTAATTCCTACCGGGATTCCTCGTCCGTTATCTTGAACAATAATTTCATTTTCTGCAGTAATTTTGATATCAATTTTATTCGCTTGACCAGCCATCACTTCATCGATTGAGTTATCAATAATTTCTCAAACTAAGTGGTGTAACCCAGATGATCCAGTTGAACCAATATACATTCCTGGACGAACTCTTACTGCTTCTAAACCTTTTAAGACTTGAATCGAGTCAGAATTATATTCATTATTTTGTTTTTTTTCTTCAGCCATTTTTATTGATTTCCTTCATAGAATCAATGGAGCTTTTAAAACCCATTTATCATACTAATTATATCATTTTTTTGCTTTTAAAACGATGTATAAAGAAAAGCAATTATCGAATTATCACCTACACATAAAATTAAAAGAAACTCGTAAATAAAGCATTTTTTCGTCTTTTTGAGTGAATTTTCTAAAAAGTTTTATTTTAGAATAGTTAAATTAAATATTCCTAAATAATTTTCCAAGGTTAAATTTTCTGGACGAAGTTGCCAATCAACACCACTTTGAGTTAAAATTTCTGCTGCTTTTGTCTTGTTGTTAACCACTCTGGTTAAATTATTCAAAATTGTTTTGCGGCGGTTATTAAACAAGGTACGAACAAAATCAAGAAATCGCCATTTATCAACCACTTGGTCTAAATAACGAGTATGAAAAGTTAAACTAACCACAGCACTATCAACTTTGGGAATGGGACGAAACATTTTTTTATTAACCATAAACTCATATTTAGTTTGAGCAAAAAATGCACAAGCAATTGAAAGGTTATTGTAATTATTTTCATTCACTCCCGCACAAAGGCGCAGAGCAACTTCTTTTTGAAGCATAAAGACTGCTTTGGTTAAAATGTCATTAAGATGCAAAGTTTTAAAAAGAATTTCTCCAGTAATGTAGTAGGGGGTATTAGAAATCAGATAAAAATGGTCAAACTGTTGGGTTTGTTTTGCAATTAACTCCCTTAAGTCAATTTCTAAAACATCAGCAATAATCAGTTCAAAGTTTTCATCTGAAATTTTTTCTTTTAGAATCGTTTCCATCTCTTGATCAATTTCAATCGCAATTACTTTAGCAAATCTTTTAACTAACTTCGTGGTTAGTGCTCCAGTTCCTGGACCAATTTCAATGACCAAACTATTTTTTTCTTCCCCTAAGAGATTAAGGATTTTATTAATTAAATTCCCATCACTGATGAAATTTTGTCCATACCTTTTTTTAGCCGCAACTTGTTGACTCATCTATTATTCACTTTCTTCTAATATTTGTTGAATTTCTTGTGCACTTAAGTTCATTCAGTTCAACCATTTAAACAACGTTTTATTGTTAAGTTGGTCAAAATGATAGTAAGCACAAATTTGCTTTCTGATTAAAGGTTGAAAGAAGCCAGAATCAAGATATTCTTTTCAAGTTAGAGACTGGTGTTGATCAAAAATAATGAGGTTCCCCATCGCTTTAATGATTGCCTCATCACTTGCCTCAGCAATCCCAATCTTTCCTGGTTTAAGAATGTCTTTTTTCTCAATAAAAGCGTTATAAACTTCACCTTCTAAAGCCTGATTAATAATTTCTCTAATCTTTTTACCCGGAGTATCTGGATCGGTAAAAACAATGATTTGGTGATCGATTCCTAGCGTTTTAATTTGATTAATAATTTCACAATTAATCCCCATTCCACTAGTTTCAAGCACCTTAATTGTTTCACCATAAATTTTCTTTAACTTCGCACTATCAGTTTTACCTTCAACCACAACCACAGCTGGTTGAAAACCTTTTATTTTACTTGTTTCCATTGCCCTAATTTTACTAAAAAAGTAGTGCGATTGATACTAACACCATCATTCTTACTTTTTAAAGTTTTTATCATCACCAAACAAAAAGAATTGAAGGTTAAAATTAGACCAAGGAGAATAAAAAAATGAAATTAGAAGTTATTGCCACAAGCATAGTAGATGTTAAAGCAATTAGTCAGAGTCAAGCTGATCGGATTGAATATTGCCATACGATGGTCGATGGTGGCCTAACTCCAAAAATAAAAGAAGTTAAGCAAGCCTTATTACTCCCTGATCATCAACCGATTAACGTGATGATTCGTCCCAATGCTAAAAGTTTCGCCTACTCTTGACTGGCTTATCAACGCATGAAGTGATCTGTTTATCAATTTGCCAAAACTGATGTGAATGGTTTTGTCTTGGGAATTTTGAAAAAAGGCAGTAATGAGGTCGATGAAAAACGGTTAAAGAAGTTAGTCAAAATTGCCCAAAAGCAGAGCAAAGAACTGGTTTTTCACCGCGCAATTGATCAAGTTCCTAGTTATTCCCAGGCTCTTGATACTTTAAAATCATTAGGCTTTAAAACAATTTTAACTACTGGAGGTCACCAAGCAATTACCAAGAACTTCACGACCTTAGACCAATTGCAAAAAATGCACAAGGTAATCGTCATGGCAGGAGGTGGAGTTAATCAAGATAATGCTAAGGAAGTTTCGCTTCATGTTGATGAACTTCATGTTGGTTCTTCTGTTCGGGTTAATGGTTGAGATTCTTCAATTGATATTGAAAAAATTAATCAAATTAAAAAATTAATTGAGAAAGGTTAAGTATGAAAATAATTAAATTAAAACCTTATTTTTCAGAAAAAATCTGAGGTGGTCAGGAATTGAATAACTTTGGTTATCAAATTCCTCAAGATAAAAAAATCGGTGAGGCGTGAATTATTTCAGCTCATCCTAACGGAATGAGTTATTTAGATTCGCCAGGAATTCCCCACCAATCTTTAAAAGATTTTTTCAATCAAAACCGGCAAGAGTTTGGCAACTATCAAGGCGAATTTCCTTTACTAGTAAAGATTATTACTGCAAACGATTTTTTATCCGTGCAAGTTCACCCTGATGATCAGTATGCTAAAAAACATCATCAATCCTTAGGTAAGCCAGAATCTTGGTACGTTTTAGCTGCACCAGAAAATGCTCAACTAATTTATGGTCATCATGCTAAAACACGTCCAGAATTAGTTTCGATGGTGAAGCATAATCAATGAGAAAAACTTTTAAAAAAGGTTCAAATTGAAGTTGGAGATTTCGTTTATGTTGATGCAGGAAAAATTCACGCCATTACTCCTGGAGTTGTAGTTTATGAATTACAACGTTCAAGTGACATAACTTATCGTTTTTATGATTTTGAACGAGAAGATGAGTATGGAAAAAAGCGCTCTTTAAACATCAAAGACTCCCTACAAGTAACAACTGTCCCAGATTCTAAGGATCAAATTATCAAAAAAGCAGAGAAATTAATTTGATCAAGTTCTGCTTTTAGTTTATATCTAGCTGATGTAGAGGAAAAAGAGGTGTTTAAATTATCAAAAACAGAACAACCCTATTGGTTGCAATTCACAGTTATCAGTGGGGAAGGAACAATTCATCAAGAACCCTTTAAAAAGGGGGAATCAGGAATTGGAATTGGTAATTTAGAGGATGTAGAGTTAGTTGGAAAAATGAAAGTTTTAATTTCTTGAATTAGAAAATAGAGGTATTTAACAATGAATAAAGTCGGTATTGATATTGGAGCTACAAGCACCAGAATTGCAGTTTTAAATGATAAAAACAAACTTTTAAAAGGAGAGAAATTCACAACAGATGTAAATGATTTTGCTCACCAAATGGATGAAATCTCAAAAATTATCAACCAGATGGAAACCCAGTTTGGTCCAATCAAAAGGATTGGTATTTGTGCTCCTGGGCCTTTAGACCTAAAAGAAGGACGGATTTTAAACGCACCAAACTTGCCTGGATGGCGAAATTTAAACATTGTTGATCAATTTCAACAAATGTTTGCTGGTAGCAAAGAAATTCACTTAGATAATGATGCCAACGTTGCTGCCTTAGGACAATTTTTAACCTATCCAACAGCACCACACTCATTGTATTATGTTACAGTCTCTTCAGGAATTGGGTCTGGATTTATTTATCAAGGAGAAATTTTTCACGGCTACAACTATACAGCAACAGAAATCTTTAATTCCCTTCCTTCACTAACAGAAGATAAGAATCCATCTCAAACAGGAATTGAATACTTTGCTAGTGGAAATAATATTCCTAAAGTTCTAAAAGAACGGGGAATTGATGTTAAGGACGCTACACAAGCTTTTCAACTAAGAACAACTAACAAAGGAATTGAAGATTACTTTGTTGAATACAAAAAACGAATGGCTGCGTTTTTAGCAACTGCAATCTATTTTTATAATCCACAATACCTTGTTATCGGTGGTAGTGTTGCTTTAAAAAATCAAGATTTTTTTAAAGAAATCATTAATTACACTTATCAAATCACATCTCATTTAGAACATAAAACTACCATTGAATTCGCAAAGGATTTAGAAGAACAAACTTTAAAAGGTGCAGCGAATTTATAATGAAACAACTAAAACTCAGTTTAACCACTGAGTTTTCTTAACCAATTGAAAGCGGTAGGACTAATTGCTTTAAAGTAGTATCGATACCTTCATCTTTCAAACTACTAATTTCTAAAGGTTTAACTGAAGAAATTAAACCGACCACCACTTCTTCATGATCAAAGGTGCGAAAAGCATCTAATAAGTACTTAATGTTAAAACTAATCTTTTGAGGTTCACCCTCAAACTCAAAGTTAGTCAAAGTTTCAGCATAATTACCAATTTCAAGACTTGTTGATGAGAGCTCAATTCGTTCTTGATCGATGTCTAAAACAACCACAGGAGTATTACCCTCTTCATTAGTTAAATTAGCTCGATTCAAGGCCTTTAAGAAGGTAGTTCGTCCCAATTTTAAAGTGGTGGGAAAGCTTTTAGGAAAGGCATTAGCAACGTTGGGATATTTCCCTTCAATTAAAGTTGTTTGTAATAAAGAATTTTGGTTAAAGACAAACGTAATGTAACCTTCAAACAAGTAAATCACCAGTTCTTTGCAACCATCCAACAACCTAATCAATTCACCAAGAAGTTTGAAAGAAAGGGTAAACTCAACATCCTCTGTCAGTGGTGTAGTTAAACTAATATTTTTGGTAGAAATTCGAAAACCATCAGTGGTAAAAATCTTCAAAAAGTTATCACCAGATACCCCTTGTAAGTTCATTCCTGTGAAAATAATCTTTTTATTGTATTCATCAATTGAAATTATCGTTTGGTTAATCCCCTTACGCAATTCACTAGGATTAAGTTTTAACTCAACTCCATTTTCACGAAAACCAATCAAAGGATAATCATCTGCATTAAGAATTTGCAAACTAAAACGAACTTTATCAGTTTTAATAACTAACTGGTTCTCTTCAACCACACTTAACTCTACAAGATTTTCTTCAATCTTTCTTAAAACCTCAATTAAATAGCGTCCCTTTATAAGTAACGTCCCCACTTCTTGGATTTCTAAGAAAGGATCAGTCTTCTTATTAATGGTTGCTTTTCAATTAACGCCCCCATTAGAACTAAGAAAGATAATTGCATCATTAGTAATTTCTAAATGAACTCCTAATAGTTCAGGATTAATTATTTTTGCATCAATGATTTTATTTGCTTTTGAAATTTCATCTAATAAAACTAGACGAGACATTTTTAGCTTCATTTTTTTATCCTCACATCTCTTTTATTCTAATGGAAAGAAGGTCTTAAAGAAATGCTTTCTTGATTTTTCTTAATCAATTTCAAGGATCAAAAATTTTAGAGTTTAGGAGCAGGGTTATTTTCTTTTTTATTTTCTTATTATTGTTATGCTATTGAATTGTGGAAAACTTTTTTTAATCAAGCACTTATGATTATTTGAAGTTTTATTACTGAATTATGAACTGTGTTTAGTAGTGAAAAACTAGATGGTTAACGAGCGATAGTGATGTCGTTTTTAATGGTGCTCAAAACCTTTTTAAAATCTTTATCTGCTTCGCTTCGTTTTTGAATTTTATCAACTGCATTTAAAACTGTCGTATGGTCTTTGTTACCAAAAGAAATTCCGATTTTAACATAACTTAAACCAAGGATGTCTTTAGTTAAATACATTGCTACGTGTCGAGCGTTAGTTACTGGAGCAGTGCGGGTTTTTCCATCAATTTGTTTCACTGTTACCCCGTATCGTTGGGCGACAATTTCTTTAATTTTAGTGGTACTTAATTTACCAATGTTTACCACTGGAACATCGCGAAGAACGTATTGAACATCACTTAAACTAACTGGAGAGGTGGTAGTTGAATGTTCGCTTTCTTTTCAAAAGGCGATTCGGTTGATTGTGCCATAAATTTTGCGAATATCACTAGAATAATAGGCAGCAAGATATTTAATTGCTTCTTCGGTTAAAGTCATTTCTGGATAGTTATCCCGAATAATTTCTTCAATAATTAAAGTAGCGGTCCTGGTATCAGGAGCTTGAACCTTAACACTTAAACCTAAATTAAATCTTGTAATCATCCGTTGATCAAAACCATTAAGTTCGTCTGGTCCTTTATCACTGGTAATAACAAGTTGTTTATCTTCTTCAATAAAGTTATTAAAGATTGAAAAAAGCACTTCATTGGTTTTTTCTCGTTTAGCTAAAAACTGAATGTCATCAATTAATAAGACGTCACAATCATTTAATTTTTGCTTGTATTCTTCAATTGCTTGGTGACCTTTACTAATTAAATCAACCACCATACTGCCAAATCGTTCGCTGGTCAAATAAAGAGCTTTTAAACGCAAAGGATTGGTGTTAATTTCGCCTTCAATTGCCTTTAAAAGGTGAGTTTTTCCCAAACCAGAATCACCATAAATAAACAAAGGGTTTCACAATGTTCCTAGTTTTTCTCCGACTTTCTTAGCAGCTTTGTAAGCTTGTTCATTACTTTCACCAACCACAAAGTTAATGAAATTGTATTTGCTTTTAACAATCGAGATTGGAGAAGTTTGCTCTGGTTGAGTCTTTTTTTGAACATTATATTCTTTGGTTGTTAAAATTTTTAAACCCACATTATGGTGGAGTTTTCGTTTAATCAGGTCGTTTATCAAAGGTAAAAAATCAACCAAGAAATTTTTAGCAACCAAAGAAGTTACCACGATTAAATACTCGTTTTCTTCTTCGTTTTGAATTAATTTTGCGGGAGAAATATAGCTGTTGTAGATGTTACTTTCCACTGATGTGTCAGTAGCTAAAGTTGTTTTAATAAAATCCCAGAGTTGATCAACGTTCATTTGTAACTAACCTCTTAACATGTTTTATATTATATCTTTTTCCTTAGTGTTAGTGGTGAAAAATGTTAACAATGAAAAAGTTTCAACATAAAATTGTTAGGAACTTTTTATCGATTAAACCTGATTTTCAGGCTTTGATTTAGTTTTTCCACAATTTAACATTTGAAGAACAAAATCGGTGGAAAATTATCCCCATAACCTAATAATAATCAAGTATGGTGGAAAACTAAATAAAATCTTTTTATTTTACTGTAAAATACGTCAAGAATACGTTATAATCTTTTGGAAATTGTCTTTTTAAGGAGGCTATGTTAACAATGAAAAGAACTTGACAACCAAGTAAGATTAAAACTGCCCACACGCACGGTTTTAGAGCTAGAATGGCTACTAAAAGCGGAAGAAGAGTTATCAATGCTCGTCGTGCCAAGGGAAGAGCAGAATTGAGTGCTTAATTTATTCACTAAATTAAGTTTTTTTACCGTTTAATGAAAAACCAAAGAATTATTAAGAAAAACCACCAGTTTCAAATCATTATTAACCACAACCAAACCAAACTTAATCCTACGTTTGTTTTATACTATGAAGCACCAAACGATAATAAGGGATTACATTACGGAATTAGTGTGGGAAAGAAACTAGGTAATGCAGTATGCCGAAATAAAATTAAACGCCAAGTTCGCATGATGATTCAAACTTTATTAAAAAACTACGCAGCCTTGAATATTGAAGTAATTATTATGGTGCGTAAGCGTTATCAAAGTCAGAATTATCAAAAGAACCTTCAGGAGTTAGAAAAATTATTTAGTCGGATTGCATTAGAAGTTAAATAAGTTAGCAAGGAGGGAAAACCTTTGTACAAACAAAACAAGGGGGGCACAAATAGTCGTGTCCTTGATTACTTTAATCCTAAACAAAGTAATGAGCCAAAGTCAAAACGAGTACGTCGACAAATTTGAAAATGAACTAAGATTATTGGTTTCTTGTTTGTTTTGATTTCGATGGTTTGAGGATGTGCGCAGATGTACCAATCTGATTACATGGTTAGTCAGGTTACTGATATGACAGGAGCAAAGATTTTTGCTCCTGGAACTGCTTTTGAGATTATCATTCGTTCTTTGGGTGAAAGCGGTGGCCGGATTCACATGCCTCACGGAGACATTAGTGATTTTGGTGAATATGGTTATAATTCAATTACAAGTTGAGGCCAAGCTTTCACTGTTACTAAATCGCCTTTCTATGGTTTCTTTGTTTATCCAATTGCCTTCATTCTTGTAGGGTTGGTAAAAGGATTTTCTGGTACTTTAGAGCCAGGTTTGGACGCTCATTCACAAAGAATTTTTGGAGTTTCAGTATTCTTTGCGATGTTTTTCACGGTTTTAATTATTCGTTTAATCACTCTACTCTTTTCTTGAAAAGCACAAAAGAATCAAGACAAAATGCAAGATATGCAGATTAAGCAAGCAGAAATCCAAGCCAAATATAAAGGAAAAAAAGATCAAGTTTCTCGGCAAAAAATGACTATGGAAACGCAAGCTTTATACAAGAAAGAAGGAATTTCTCCTTTAAGTTCTGTAGGGATGGGATTAGCACCCCTACCGTTCTTGTTTGCGATTTATGCAGTAATTCGTTCAACTAGGGTTTTAAAAATTGCCAATATTGGTGCGATTTCTCTGATTGAACAACCATGACACCAAGTGACTCATGGTCAACCAATTTATCTTGCGCTGTTAGCGGTTTATTTACCACTACAGATCGTGTCAATGTTACTACCAACCTTCTTACAATATCGTCGTCAAAAAGGAACTGCCCTTTCTGAAGCGCAGAAAAAAGCGCGAAGAAGAAACTTAATTATCCAACTTGTGATGATTGTGGTCTTCATCTTCGTAGTTGCTTCAATCGCCTCAGGGGTGGCAATTTACTGGATTATGTCTTCAAGTTTTCAAATTTGTCAAACCTTGGGATTCCACTGGTATAACCAACATAAACGTCAAAAAGGTTCTCAAGAACGTGAACGTCGTTTACGTCAAGAAAGAAAACAAAAAGCTAAAATTGCAAGTAAATAATTTAGCCAAAAATGTCCTGATGGGACATTTTTTTCTTTATTAAAAGATTAATATGACAAAATATTTTTTCTCAAGTTTCTTTTTTAAATTCAACGTTTTTAGTTAAAATAGATACATTAAGAGGATAAGAACATGAAAGTTAACGATACCATCATAGCTCCTGCTACTACTTTAACAACCCAAGCGATTGCTTTAATTCGTCTTAGTGGTAGTGAAGCTTTAAATTTAATTAACCAATTAACTCAGCAATCAATTCCTGATTCTCGTGGTTTTTATTTCCGGAGATTGTATGATCAAGAACAATTAGTTGATGAAGTTGTTATCACTTTCTATAATGCTCCTGCTTCGTTCACTGGCGAAGAAGTGATAGAAATTGCCTGTCATGGCGGAATTTTGAACACCCAAAGAATTATTAACTTGTTAATTCAAAAAGGAGCTAGAATGGCTTTAAAAGGAGAATTTTCCCAACGTGCCTTCTTAAATAATAAGATTGATTTAATTCAAGCAGAAGGAATTAATGATTTAATTCATGCAACCAATGATTTAGCTTTAAAAATTGGTGTTGATAATATGAGTGGGAAAAATAATCAAGCGATTCTTAGTTTTAAAGCAAGTTTAATGGATTTAATTTCTCGAATTCAAGTTTCAATTGATTATCCTGATTATGATGATATCGAAGGTTCTACTCCCGAAGAATTAAAGTTAACTTTAACTTCAATTCTTGAACAGTTACAAGCAATTATTCACCGTTCAAAGTTAGCAATGAAAGCAATTGAAGGGATTAAAACTGCGATCATTGGTCAAACTAACGTCGGAAAATCTTCTTTATTAAATGCTTTAATTAATGAAAATAAAGCAATTGTTACTGATATTCCTGGTACTACTCGTGATATTGTTGAAGGTAAGATTAATTTAGAAGGAGTTACAATTAATTTAATTGATACAGCAGGAATTCGTCAAACCACTGATGTGGTTGAAAGTTTGGGAATTAATAAAGCTAAAGAGTATTTAACTACAGCACAATTGATTTTGTATGTGGTTAACTTTGATAACTTCAATAACCAAGAAAATAAAGTTTTATTTAATCAAGTTAAAAATAAACCCCATTTAATTATCTTAAATAAAGCTAAGTCTTTGACTGTGAATGAAATTACTCAAGTACAAACTTATTTCAATGAGGAAGTAATTTTGACTAATGCTGTAGACAATGATATTGATGATTTGATTAAAGCGATTAAAGTTTTATATAATAACGATGAAATCTTGAAAAATGACGATTTGTTATTAATTAATTTGAACCAAATTGCTTTGTTAGAAAAAGTTGCTCTTAGTTGTAAAAACGCTTTAACTAATTTAAATCACGATTATCCAATCGACATTGTTAATGTTGATTTGATGGATGGATGAAATAGCTTGGGTGAATTGATTGGTCAAGAATATGATGAAGAAATTATTGACAACATTTTTCGTAAGTATTGTTTAGGAAAGTAGGTTTTAATGTTAAAACTTGATAATTCAAAAATTTATGATGCTCACACTCATTTTAATGACTCTTGGTATCAAGAAGAAAAAATTGCTTTAAATACCATTATTAGTGAGGCTATGGATGCAGGAGTTGGCTACTTTAATAATGTTGGTTTTAGTCTTGCCTCATCCCAACTAGCAATTCGTCAAGTTGAACCTTTTACTAACGCTTTTGCCATTATTGGAGTGCATCCTAATGAGGTTGGTCAACACTCTTTTGATGATTTAGCAGTATTAAAGGAATTAACAGTTAATAAAAAAGTAGTTGGCATTGGTGAAGTTGGTTTAGATTATTTTTATTCAAACAAAGAGATTGAACTTCAACAAAAGTGATTTAAAGCACAAATCAAAATTGCTCAAGAGACCAAACTTCCGTTAATGATGCACCTTCGTGATCAGGTTAATCATTTTCAAGCTTATGATGATGCGTTGATGATTTTAAAAGATTATCAAGTAGAGAAGAAGGTTGTTCATTGTTTTTCTGCTAATAAAAGTTATGCGCAAAAATTTCTTGATCATGGTTGTTATTTAGAGATTGGGGGAGCAGTCACTTTTAAAAATGCCAAGCAATTACAAGATGCGGTAAAAATTATCCCTTTAGAACGAATGTTACTTGAAACCGATGCTCCTTATTTGACCCCTGATCCTTTTCGTGGACAAATGAATTTTAGTAAGTATCTTGGTTTAACAGTGAACAAGATTGCTGAATTGAAAGGAGTTAGTCCTCAATTAGTGATCGAAAAAACTACTCAGAACGCCTTTCACTTTTTCTTGAATCAGTAAATTAAGATAAACACAAATAAAACTGTTTTTCTTTAACCTAATTGTTATAAAATTAAGACATTAGCGGAGGAAATAAAATGGCTGGAATTTATGATACTCATACTCACTTAAATGATGAAGTTTACCTACAAATGGATACCACTGCTGGGGATTTAATTAAGAGTGCTCAACAAGCGGGTGTAAGTATGTTAAATGTTGTTGGTTATGATGTGAAGTCATCAAAAATTGCTTTGCGTTATGCCAGTGTTTATCCTAATGTTTATGCAATTATTGGAATTCATCCTAATGAAGCCCAGTATTTTACTTCTCAAGCATTGGATGCTATTACAGAGATGACTAGCGGAAATAATGTGGTTGCAATTGGAGAAATTGGACTAGATTATAGTCGTACTAACAAATTTAAAGAAGAACAAAAAGCAATTTTTATTGCTCAAATTAAAATTGCTTTAGATCGTGATCTTCCAGTCGTCCTCCATGTT
Source organism: Mesoplasma sp. JKS002658 (assembly GCF_023566355.1). NCBI lineage: Bacteria > Bacillati > Mycoplasmatota > Mollicutes > Entomoplasmatales > Entomoplasmataceae > Mesoplasma > Mesoplasma whartonense. Next base: position 57,357 of record NZ_JAKNSW010000003.1, read on the forward strand.
AAGGATGTTAAGGACCAAATTCAAGCTTATCAAGATAGTTTAGAAATCCTTGACCAGTACAAAGTAAAGAATGCTGTGATTCATTCTTGAGAAGGCAATGAACAGTTTGCTGAAGAGTTCTTAAATCGTGGTTATTACTTGTCATTTTCAGGAATGATTACTTATCCTGAAAATGAAGTCTTAGCAACAATTGTTCAGAAGATGAGTTTGAACCAATTGTTAATCGAAACCGACGCTCCGTACAATTCTCCCATTCCTTTTGAAGGTAAGGTTAACTACCCACGGCTTGCCCCAATTATTGTGAAAAAAATTGCTAAACTAAAAAAATTAGATAGTGATGATATTATTTCTGCTACCAGGAAAAATGGTGAGCGAATTTTTAGAATTAAATAAAAAAAACTAGGAATAATCCTAGTTTTTCTTGCATTAGTTATTACTTAAGCTTGCTTGCACAAAACCGTTTAACTTGCTTTTAAATTCATCAGCATCAACTGATGCTAACATTTTCTTGTATAAATCCATGGTGTCATTGAACACTCTTTTTCCCTTAGGAGTAGTGTAAATGTTATTTTGACGACGGTTAGAACGATCTTGACGACGTTCTACAAACCCTTCATCTTCTAAAGTGTTTAGCGTTCTTGCTACTTTAGATTTATTTACTCATAAGATTTCCCCAATTTTTTCTTGGTTTAAACCTTCGTTAGAATAAACAGTTAACACGTAGAATAAGTTATCAGCGTGAATGTTGTATTTTTTGTTGATTTCTTTTTGGATTTTTTTTACAAGGTTGAAAGAATCTAAAGCAAAGTTAGTAACAACAGAAAAATTTCTATCGTCCATAAAAATTTTCTCTCCTATTTCTAATTTTCCTTAGTTAAGGTTTGACAATTCGTGATTTAAACTAAATCTTCGAAGTTCAAGACCTTATCTGCCCAATTTGTTTCAAAATTGATGTCGTGAGTTGTTAGAAGAACAGTGCCTTCAAAAGCTTGGATCGCTTCTAAAAGAGCCTCTTTGGCTAAGACATCAATATGATTAGTTGGTTCATCGAGAATTAATAGGTTACATGGTTGTAAACTCAGCGCCGAAAGTCTCACCTTGGTTTGTTCTCCTCCCGAAAGTAAATTCATCGGATGGTTCATCAAGTTCGACTTAATTCCAAATCTTCCGATAGTTTGTCTAATCTCACTATCAGTCATCATTGGATATTCACGTTTTAAAAGTTGAACTGGGGTTTCTTCGCCAAATTGTTCAATTTGGTGGAAAAAGGCCACACTCACCCCGTTCCCGAGTTCGACTTGCCCTTTAAAGGGGTTTAATTCTCCTGCTAATGTTTTTAAGAATGTAGTTTTACCAATTCCGTTATAACCCTTCACAATTGCCTTTTCCCCTTCCCTCAATTCAAAATTTAAGGGTCGTTGTAGTAATGAAAAATCATAACCTATTTCTAGGTTATTAATCTTAGCGACTACACTTGCACTTGGTCTTCTGTAACGAAAATTCATCTTTGGTTTGACTAAATCTCTGCGTTCTTCTAACACATTCATTTTATCTAATTGTTTTTGTCTTGATTGAGCGCTTGCAGCAGTTGAAGCTCGAGCTTTGTTTTTTGCCACATATTCTTGCAGTTTGTTAATCTGTTGTTGTTGACTTTTAACTGCTTGATCATACTGGTATTTTCTTAACTGTGATAATTCCAGATATTTGTTGTAATTTCCCACATAGCGGTTTATTTCTCTATTTTCGATTGCGTAAATAACGTTGACTGTTTGGTTAATAAAGTCGTTGTCATGGGAAACTAAAAGAAAACTATTTTCATAATTTTGTAAAAACTTTGCTAGTCATTCCACTTGCTCAACGTCTAAAAAGTTGGTTGGTTCGTCAAGTAAGATAAAGTCATCGTTAGCTAGTAATAACTTTGCTAATAAGACCTTTCCTCGTTGACCTCCTGATAGTTCACCAAGAGTTTTATTTAGGTTAGGAAGTTCAATTCCTAAACCATTAACTAAGTTTCCAACTTGTTTATCAATTTGATCAAACCCCTGCACATTTAGTTGTTCTTGTAATGCCAGCGCTTTAATCAAATCCGCTTCTTGATACTCAACAGCCATTTTTTCATAGATTTCGTGAATCTGATCGTTAATATCGTATAAATTACGATAGGCGTCTTTTAAATAATCATCAACTTTTAATTTCAAATCGATATCTTGGTGTTGATCTAAATATCCCATTTTTGCTCGTGGGTGTAATTCGACATTACCTTGATCGAAAGTGATTTTTTCACTAATGATATTTAATAAAGTAGTTTTTCCAGCACCGTTCGGTCCTAGTAGGGCAACATGTTCCCCTTTGTTGATACGAAGAGAACTGTTTTTATAAAGTAATTTATTTCCATTGGCGTGTGTCAAATTTTCAATAAATAATATACTCATAACCCAATTCCCTTTGCTATATTGTTTAGCACAAACTTACACAATACATTTTAATTATAGTTTATTTCCGAAATACTTTCTATTCGACAACGATTTAAAAAAAGACAGTTTTTATTGATTACAGTGTTAATTTAACTCATTTTTGTTAACATTCATTTCGAAACTTTAACTCCTATGAATTATATTATTTTTTGATTATTAACTAAACAAACAAGTTACAAAAACAACTTTTTTAAAGGTTATTTATTTGAATTTTGATTAAATTATGGTATTTTCCTAAATTAAAGAATTAATTTGGTAATAATTTTTGGAAAGATTAATTCTGGGTTAGAATAAAAAAAGTATGCATAAATCAAAAAAGATCAAGAGTAATTGATACGATCAACCCTTTTTTAAGTGGTTATATGGAACAAAAACATCTTCTTCAAAACAAAAGGTTTCTTTAACTACTGAACAACAAAAAGAGTTAGTTCGTTTGAATGGTGGGTGGGATGAAGATAAACTTTTTATTCCGATGATGACTAAACGTGAAGCAATGCTGCGCTATGCAAGTACGTGAAAAGCTATCTGGTTTTTTTGTTTGCCAACAATTGTTTTGATGGTTGTCCAAGGACTTTATAACATTTTAGATAAATCACTTTCCTTAATTTTTGTCACTCCCAACGCGATTAAAAACCCGCTTTATTTACAATATATGGTTGGAGATGATAGTCATTCGATTCTTTTGCAAAGTTTGAATAATACCACGGGGATTGCTAATGATCATGGATTATTTATTGCTACCTTAAAACAATACTTTCAATTAAACAATCAACAAGCAGAAACAGTTTTTAATTACTTTAAGATTGAAAATGGCATCGATTTTGCCGATCCTACCAACGGTCCACTTAGCCTTTTAAACTTTCTTAAGGATAACAACATTTCTATCACGAGTGCAAAGATGAAAGAGTACATTAATGTCTCCACCCAATATACGGTGCAATCATATAACATTGTGCTTTCTTTTACTCAGATTTTAGCCATTGGAGCAGGAATGCACTATTCTACTGAATTTGGGAAAAGAAATAAAGAAAAGCTTAAAGAAATTGCTGGGAATGGGTTAACTTATTCTTTTTTGGGTTCAATTATTATCGGAGTAGTTTTATTTGCTTTATCTTATCGTCCATGAGGACAAATTTTAATTGCTTCTCAAATGGGTCATAACCAAAATTTAATTGTTGAAGAGTTAGCTTGAAAAGATGTTCAACCCCTAATTTATGGAATTAGTGCCATCTTTTTAGCGTTTATGAGTATGAACATGTTGCGTAGTGAAGGAAAAATGATTCATATCATGATTATGACAATCACAAGTTTGGGAGTGAAATTTCTTACCTCAATCTTATTGATGAAATATACTGATTTAGAATTGACTGCTGCTCAATTAGGAACAATCTTTTCTTTTTTATACCAGTTTATCTATTGTTTAATTGTGATGTTTTTTAGTAAAGTGACTTATTCTAACTTTAGTTTTCACGATTTGTTTAATCTTCGCTTGAAGAATTTAACTTATGCTTTGAAGGCTGGATTTCCTAACTTTATTAATTACTTTTCTTTTGTGGTGAATGGCTATTTAACCACATCATTGGTAATCCGGTTACCAGCATCAAGATCTGGACCTTCAATTGAAGCTAACGGGGGGGTATCAATTCTTCAACAATTAATTTCTTCAATTACTCCGTGAAATGAGTTTATTCTTTCAGCAGTCGTAGGATTAAATCAAGGGGTCCGAACAATGATTGCTTATAATGATGGGGCAGGAAAAAACGACCGAATTTTAGAAATTTTGAAACGTTCAAGTTGACTGATGTTGGGGTGATTTGCTTTTATTTTAATGTTAGTTTTTGCAATTGGTCCTTACATGTTAGAACTTTTTGCCTTTCCTTCTACTTATGCTAAATATGGGAATGAATTTTACTGGTATTTAATTCTTTTCTTTATGTTTTACCCTTTAGCATGTTTTAGTTATATTGATTTGGGTTTATTTCAAGGAAAGGGACGAACGATCGCTGCAACAATTGCTTCTTCGCTGCGTTCGCTGGTTATCTTTGTTCCCTTAACTTTAATTGGGTTTTTCACTGCTAAGGGAGTAAATAATCCGCTGTGATACTTTTTCTTTATTGGTTTAACTGATTTGATTTCATCATTTATCTTGATTCCGATGTTAATTGGGTTTTATTACCAACAAAAAGCAACGCACCAGTTGAAGAATAAGGGTGATGACAAAATGACTCTTGCAAGCTATAACAAGTTTTTAGTAAAGTATGGAGTTGATCAAAAACAACAAAAGCAAGCCCAAATTAGTTATGAAGAAATTGTTGATAATTTGGAAAAAACTCATTTTCGAAAATAAAAACCGCGTTTAAATTTCGACGCGGTTTTTACTAACTTGATTATTTTTACTATGAGCAATATTTAGTGATTCTTTTTTTGATGGTAAGCCATGAGTATGTTTAGGAGTTACTCTTAGCTTGTGAATACTAATTTGAGTGCTTAGTTGGTATCACGAATCTCGTTCGCGCAAATGAATAGCGATTTCTCTGGTGTTGTTATACTTGTGGTATTCACTTAAAGCAAAGATAATCATCACTGAACTTAAAGCATCCATAACAATTCCTACTCCTGTAACAATCTTTGAAATCTTGTCATTTGGTCAGGGAGTGATTGTTAAAAGACTAGTTAATCCAAAACACATCCCAACAATTCCGATTAAAAAAGAGACTATATCGAAAATAAAAGAATTTTGTTCATGGCTTACCAATTTAGCTTTAACCAAATCGGTTTCTTTTTTATTTAAAGTTTTATAAATTTTATAACCATAAAAGAAAGATATCAAGGCAGCAACTACAGAAATACTGTCTACAACCAAAGTGGTTAGGGTAAAAATGAAGGCATCTTTGTTTCGCAGTGTTTCTTTTTCGCTTCAAAAACTTGCTATTGCACAAAGACTAAGAATTCCAAATAAAATCCCACAAATCCCAAAACTGATACTAATATAATCAGCAGTGGTCACGATCTTTTTAGTTTTTTTACTATTGCTATCCATAAATGCTTTCCTCTAACACATCAGGTTCTAAATAAACCGATTTGATTAATTGCATATTTAGTCATTATAGGACCAAAAAAGAAAAAAACAATCTTTTTGATATAATTTCAGTAACAAAGGGTAGGAAATAATGGTAAAAAAGCAAGTTCAATCACCAAAACTAAGCAAAATCAAAAAAAAGCAACACCGATTAACAAAAACTGCTTTCTTAACCATGAATGAGGTTCGCGACCAGTTATTTGACCAAAACTGACGCAACGATACGCTTTCACCCTTAACTGCTCGTCAGTTTTGAAAGTTAACTAGAAACTTGATTCCTCGTGAAGAAAAGGTCATTTCAGCTTTATTTGCTACCAACAGTGCTTATTCTCTAGTTCAGCGGTTGTATGTAGTAATTGTTACTGATCAACAGATTTATCAACGTTCTTCAGCCACAGACAATATCATCAATAACCAAATCAAGGTTTATTCTTATGACAAAATCAAAGGTATCCGTTTATGACAAGATGCTTTTTTAGATTCACGAATTTATGTTGATCTTTACCTATCGGGGTGAAAGTATCGTATTTGAAAGTTAGAAACTGCTGATCCAACCAGTACAATTCACTTTAAAGAAACAATTAAACGATTAAGAACTAGCCATGAATTTGAAGTTGATTCTAATCCACAACACCAAATTGATTTCAAGCAGTTAAATCAGGAGTTGCAATTAGAAAGTCAAAAACTACCAAAACGTAAAAAGTTTACTTGGTTTAAACGCCGCCAAAATTCTTATTGCGATGTATAGAAATGCAACAATTATTTGATAAAAGATTAATCAGGACTTTGAAGCGGTTTTTGCTAAAATAAAATTAACTAACAAAGAAAAGGTCGAAAGCATGGGTCAGAATAATAAACGTGATATTAATATCTTTGGGTTGAGTGCTAGTCAAGCACTTACTAACCAGATTTGTGAGCAACTAGGTATTGAACAAAAAAAAGTACAAACAATTCGGTTTGCTGATGGGGAAGTATTGGTGCAATCCTTAGAATCGGTTCGAGGAAAAGAAATCTATGTTGTCCAATCAACCAATCAACCTGTTAATGAAAACTTGATGGAGTTATTAATTGCTTTAGATGCTTTTAAGCGTGCTAGTGCAGCAAAGATTAATGTGGTTATGCCTTACTTTGGGTATGCTCGTCAAGATCGTAAGGCTGGTTCTCGTCAACCCATCACCGCAAAACTGGTAGCTGATTTGCTAACTGTGGCTGGAGCTAACCGGGTAATTACAGTTGACATTCACTCAGCACAAACAATGGGATTTTTTGATATTCCTTTTGATAACTTTGAAACTTCACAAACTTTGGCTGAACAAATTATTAATACGATTATTAGTGATAAATTGGATTATCAAAATTGTTTATTAGTTTCTCCAGATCACGGAGGGTTAACCAGAGTTCATAAGGTTGATGAATATACTCATGGTTTAACTGAAGGTGTAGCGGTAATTGCTAAGCGTCGTCCAGAACCAAACAAAGCAGAAGTGGAATTTGTTTTGGGAGATATTGAGGGAAAAACTTGCTTTATCATTGATGATTTAATTGATACAGCAGGAACTATTGTTAATGCGGCTAACGCTTTAAAAGCTCATGGAGCCAAGGAGATTTATATTTTTGCTTGTCACGGTTTATTCAATGGTCCAGCAATTGAACGTTTATCAACAGCAATTAAGGATGAGGTGATTAAAAAAGTGGTGGTAACTAACACGATTGAAATTCCTGAAACTAAACACTTTGAAGGTTTAGAGATTGTGTCAGTAGCGAGTTTAATTGCTCCGATGATTCAAGCAAGTGTTAATGATGAATCGTTATCTCATGTTTATGATCAAGCTAAGGAAAAAATTCATCAAAAAGTAGAAAAGTACATTAAAGTTCACTAATGAAAGTTGTTGTTGGTTTAGGCAATCCTGGCTCAGAATATGCCAATACCCGTCATAATGCGGGTTTTCTTGCTGTTGATGTCCTTTTAGAAAAGTACGGATGAGAAAAAACTAAAAATGAATTTAATGGGGAAGTTTATTTCAGTCAAGTTAATGGTGAAAAGGTTTATTTCCTTAAACCCTTAACTTTTATGAATAATTCAGGACAAGCGATTCAAGCGTTGATGAATTATTACAAAGTTCCACTCACTGATTTAATCGTTTTATATGATGAAAAAGACTTTCCTCTTGGTCGTGCTCAATTTAAAGAGCAAGGTTCAAGTGGGGGTCATAACGGGATTAAAAGTATTGTTCAATCTCTAAATAGTCAAGGTTTCAAACGTTTAAGAATTGGTATTGGTCAACCTCAAGCACACTATAGTTTGGTTGATTGGGTTCTTTCAAAGTTTAGCAAGGATGAACTTGCGACATTAAAATCAACAGTTAATCAAGTTGTGATGTTTTTAGAAGATTGAACTAAAGGCGAAGGCTTTGATAAAATCATGAGTAAGTATAATTACTTAGTTACTAAGGGAGAAAATAATGGATAAAGCGAAGTATTTCTATGTCACTACCCCAATTTACTATCCAAGTGGAAACCTTCATCTTGGACATGCTTACACCACAACTTTAGCAGATATTCTTAACAGGTATAAACAAAGTCAAGGTTATGAAACCTTCTTTTTAACTGGTAGTGATGAACACGGACAAAAAATTGAAAAAAAAGCCCTGGAGATGGGTTTAGCTCCTTTAGCTTATTTGGATGAAAAAGTTGAACTATTTAAAACTTTATGAACCAAGCTAGGAATTGGTTATTCTAAATTTATTCGTACCACTGATCACGAACATACCACAACAGTAAAAAAAATCTTTACCAAACTATTGGACAAAGGTTATATTTATCCTGGATTTTATGAAGGGTTGTATTGCGTTTCTTGTGAAGAGTTTCTAAATCCTGACCAAATTGATGAAAACGGGTTGTGCAAAGTGTCACACGACGCTCCTCAATTAGTAAAAGAAGAAACCTATTTTTTAAAGGTTTCTTCTTTTCAAGATTTTATTAGTGAATTATTAAGTGGAGAATTTATTCTCCCTGTTTATCGTCAAAACGAAATGTTAAAGAACTTTGTTGATCCTGGTCTTAAAGACCTTTCAATTACCCGAGTATCGTTTGCTTGAGGAATTCCGATTAGCGAAGATCCAAAGCACGTTGTCTATGTATGATTAGATGCTTTGACCAATTATTTAACTGCGTTGGGTTATCTCCAAGATGATGGTCAATTATTTGAAAAATTTTGAAGTAATCAAAGTGAAATTGTTCAACTGGTAGGTAAAGAAATCACGCGTTTTCACGCGATTTATTGACCAACAATTCTTAAAATGCTAGATTTAAGAATGCCTGATAAACTTTTAAGTCACGGGTGAATTGTTAATGATGGTGAGAAAATGTCAAAGTCATTGGGAAATGTTATTGATCCAATCGCTTATATTAACCAGTATGGTGCTGATGGACTTCGCTTTTATTTAGCTTATGAATTACCAATTAACAAGGATGGTAACTTTAGTGAAAGTATGTTTATTGAATCTTTTAATGCGCATTTAGCCAATAATGTTGGAAATTTGATTTCGCGAGTTAATAACATGATTAGTAAATATTTTGATGGTTATTTAGGTGATGATTTAACAATTACTTCACCTTTGATGAACCAAAAGATTAATCAAGTAATTGATGATTTTCAACAGTTAATGGATGAATATGATCTTAGTGGTGCGGTGCGTAAGGTGCTTGATTTTTCAAGTTTTTGTAATAAGTACATTGAAGAACAAATGCCCTGAGTGTTAGCAAAAGAAGAAAAACTCGACCAGTTAAAAGTGGTTTTAATGGATTTGCAAAAAGCAATGACTACGATTAGTTATTTATTAAAACCAGTTTTAGTTTTTAGTTATCCATTAATGGTTAATCAATGTGGAGTTAGTGAACCAGAAGTGCTTAGTTATGGAGAATTAAAGACTTATCAGAACTTAAAGTTTAAGAAACTTGGTGAAAAAAAGGTTTTATTTGAACGAATTAAACCAGTTGTTTAGGTTGAATTTATCCTGTTTTTTGATTTTAGAGTTTATAATCAAAATTAGTTAGAAGGAAGTTTTCATGAATAAAAATCAAACAAGTGATGCGACAATCCAACAACGTTCGGCGATTTTTTTGCAGATTGTTTATAGTTTTTGTGAACTGATTCTTGGTTTTCCCCTATTTGTGCTTGGTTGTGTTGCCCTAGCTCATCCTGGGATTTGAAATGATGTTCAAGCTGGTAATGCTCGCGACTTAAAGGTCCAAGGTAGTTATGCAGCAATGCTGGTTGTGGGAATTTTACTCTTAGTTTTATTTGCCTATTCAGTTTATGTGTTGGTAGTGATGCTAAAAGAACGTAAGAATCAAGACGGCGTAAGTTTAAAAACTGCTAATTTAGTTTTGGGTTCTTTGAATTTACTTGGTTATAGTTTGATTCGTGAATCTCACGGGATTATTTCTAAGCGTCGTCAACATAAAATTGCTAAGAAGCAACAAAGAGAAACATCAACTTCTGTTCATAATTAGAAGAAGCGAAATGTAATTGTAAAAAACCAGTTGAGCACACAGCTATAATACTGGTTTTTATTTTTTATCGTTCTCAAAATGAGAATGATAAAAAATAAAGTGTTAGAATAAAAAGCATGAAAAACTTAAATATTTAGAATTATTAAAAAAGAAACGATGAATTAATGAAGAAATTATTAACGATTTTAGGTGTAATTAGTTTAACTAGTATTAGTGCGGTTAGTGTTGTTGCTTGCTCTTCTAAAAGTAGTTCAAATCAACCTGATGATGGGGATGAGAATCAAGAATTAATTACTTCTTTGATTAATCAACTAACCACAACTGGAAAAACAATTGGTAACCAAGCAACTCAAATTAGTACCTTAACCACAACTAATGCGAATTTGAAAACCCAATTACAAGGATTGGTTGATACAACCACTGCCAACCAAACCCAAATTAATACTTTAAGCACAACGATGAGTACGAATCAAACTCAACTTAATACCTTAATTGCCACCAACACGGATTTAAACAATCAATTAGTAGATTTAATTAACAGCAACGTTACTAACCAAGACAACATTGACACCTTGCTTGCCACTTTAATTGCCAACCAACTGCAATTAAGAACTTTATTTGTCACTCAAGGATCATTATCGACAAAAATTAGTACGTTAACCCAACAGTTAAGCACAGCAAATACTAGTTTAATTTCAGTTCGTGCTGGAACCAGTTGAAAGATTAGCACCACTGATACAACTAATAAATCTTTAATCAGAAACTTCAAGAATGCCGCCACTGGTCAATGAAATGTGGAAAAATGAATGTTAAAAACAGGTACTTCTTATGGGCTTGATCGTTATATTAACGGAATTGAATTCGATCCTTTTGGAACGTGAACTGCGAATACGACTACCACTTTAAATTACTTTGCTCAATTAGGGTTTAAAGCATCATTGGTAAACGGATCGACCCAATGACAAACCACAGCGACCACGACTGGCAACCCTTCTTTTAAGACCCTTGCTTTAAGCAGTGACGAGCAAGCGACTGCTTTACAAAACCAACTGAGTGTAGCTAAAGAAACAATTAACAGTAATACTGGCACAATCAGTAGTTTAACTACCACAAATCAAAACTTGAATGCTACAATCACTTCTTTAACCACGATTAATAAGAATCAAGGTGATTTAATTAATGCTTTGAATCAAGATATTATTACCCAAACTGATCAAATCAATAGTTTAACTACTACTAACAATAACCTTACCACTAGTATCACTTCGCTAAAGGATGGGAACGCTAGTCAAAGCGATATAACTACCACGCTTAATGACACCATCACGAGCCAAAACACGCAAATCGGAACCACAAGTTCTAGTAATAATGTTTTGCAAATCCAAGTTAATGATTTGACTAATCAATTAGCCACTGCTAATACTGAACTAACCCAGGCTACCAATAGTAATGGGTGAGTGATTGATACTACTGATACCACCAATAGGACCATTACCAGAACTTATAAAAACCCGAACACTGGTAACTGACAAACTGAAAAAGTAATTGTTGCTACGGGAGGAACCACGCTTAACCGCACTATTGATGGTACTAGTTATCCTTATCAAAATGCAATGAACGCCAATGAAGGAACTGCGCAAACCTTTTTTAAATCATTAGGATTTAACCTTGTGCAGGTCAATAGCCAGTGGGTCTTTAGTATTCTTGAAGCCTAACTTTTCTGCTAAATTTTCCAGTTAATTTGTCATGGTTTTCTTACCAGTAATGATAAAATCAACTTAGTTTTAATGGTCAAAGAATTAAAGCTTTTACAAGTTATATGTCAAAGATATAACTCTTCGATTAATCTGATTAAAAGAAAAGGAAATATCAAAATGAATGACCAAAATTATGAAGTCATTGTCGTTGGTGCTGGACATGCTGGAGTAGAAGCTGCTCTTTCGAGTGCTAAGATTGGCAAGAAGACTGCCTTGATTAATTTATATGATGACAAAATTGCCACAATGCCGTGTAACCCAAGTATCGGAGGTCCTGCCAAGGGGATTGTCGTGCGTGAAATTGATGCGCTGGGAGGAGAAATGGGCAAGGCAGCTGATGCCACTGCTTTACAAACTAAACTTTTGAACTCTTCTCGTGGACCAGGAGTTTGAGCCTTGAGGGTGCAATCTGATAAGATAGCGTATTCAAAATATATGGAAAATGTTGTAAAAAACACCCCTAATTTAACCTTAGTAATTGGTGCTGTTCTTGATTTAATTATTGATGAACAAAACCATATTCAAGGTGTGATTTTACAAGATGGACGAAAAATAACTGCCCAAGCGGTGGTTTTGACAACTGGGACTTACTTGAAAGCAGATGTTTTAATGGGTCATAGTCGGACAAGTTCAGGACCAAATGGAGAAATGACCACCACGGGGTTATCAAAAACCTTAGCTGATTATGGTTTTATGCTATCGCGTTTTAAAACCGGAACCCCTCCCCGAGTCTTTCAAGATTCTGTGGATTTAAGTCAAGCAAGTTTAGAACCAGGTACTGATGCAAAGCTTTCGTTTTCTAGTCAAACCAAAACCTTCACTTCTTTAGAAAAACAAGCAATGTGTTACTTAATTCACTCTACACCCCAAACTAAAGCGATTGTTGAAGCAAATTTAGCGGCCTCAGCGATGTATTCTGGTAAAGAAGTAGGCACAGGGCCTCGATATTGTCCAAGTTTTGAAGATAAAATTGTCCGCTTTGCTTCTAAAGAGACCCACCAAATTTTTATTGAACCAGAATCACTAAGTTTGAACACTTTTTATGTACAAGGCTTTTCAACATCAATGCCAATTGAAGTTCAAGACCAAATGTTAAGAAGTCTACCAGGATTTGCCAACGTACGGGTACAAAAATGAGCTTATGCAATTGAATATGATTGCCTTGATCCTCAACAATTAAAGCCAAGTTTAGAAACCAAGTTAATTCATGGTTTGTTTACTGCAGGACAAATTAATGGCACAAGTGGATATGAAGAGGCTGCAGGACAAGGATTAATTGCAGGAATTAATGCTACAAGATTAATTGATGATCAACCACCTTTAATTCTTGGCCGTGATCAAGCTTATATCGGGGTCATGATTGATGATTTGATTACCAAAGGAGTCTGAGAGCCCTACCGTTTATTAACTAGTCGAGCTGAACACCGTTTGTTATTAAGAAATGATAATGCTGAAGCTCGATTGAGAAAAATTGGTTATGAAATGAAGCTGGTTTCTCAAACTGACTATGAAGAATTTTTAGAACAACAAGCAAAAGTTGAACAAATTGTTAGTGAATTAAAAACGACACGATTTTCGCCAAAAAGTGAATTGGCAATGCGGTTAATTGCAACTAGTCAAGCAGTGATTAATCAAGGTTTGAGTGCCTATGAGATTTTAAAACAACCAAAAGTTGATTTAAAAGAATTTGAACCTTATTTCCCTAGTTTAACAACTATTTCTGATACCCTTGCCCAATCAATTGTGATTAACTGTCGGTTTGAAGGTTATGTTGAAAACGAAAAAAAACAAGCTGCTCGCTTTGCTAAACTAGAGCGAAAACTAATTCCTACGGATTTAAACTATGAATTAGTTGCCAACCTTGCTACTGAAGCGAGACAAAAACTAATGAAGGTCAGACCGTTTTCAATCGGTCAAGCTTCTCGAATTACAGGAGTTAATCCTGCTGATATTCAGATGTTGTTATTTTATTTAAAGAATAACTATGCTCTTGATCAAAAAACCTATAATTAATCGAAATTGTTGAAAAAAATCATGCAGAAGAGCCAGAAGAAAAGACAATAAATGAATTGCGGAAAGAGCTTTGCTAATTTATAATTAAAAAACGAAAAGGTATTGATCAATATGCGAAGAGAAGTGACAAAGGCTGATTTTGCGAAGATGAAGGCGAATATCAAGAAGAATCGTGATTTTATAATGTCTGATGAAAAAGTTGTTCGTACTTTAGAAATCTTGTCTAAAGAATAAAAATGTCTTAAACAACCTTTAAAGGTTGTTTTTTTGTTTCTTAAAAAATAATCCTGTGTTTTCCCCACTTTGTTATAAAATCTAAGTATATTTTTAGGAGCAATTCAATGGAGAGAAAAGCAGGCCAGACAAGAACAAAATCCTTTGAATTTATGACGCTATTTATGATGGTACTAGGAACAGTGGTTGGATCTGGTATTTACATGAAAAATAGTGAACTATTACAACAAGCTAAAAATCCAATTATTGGGATTATTCTATGGTTGATCGTGGGAATTGTTTGTGTGTTAAGTGTCATCGTTTTTATGGAAATTTCTTCTTCGACCCGTCATTTTGGTAACGGGACAATGGGAAACTGAACTAAGTTATTCATTAGCCGAAAGGTTGCTTCTTTTTTTAGTTTAACTTACGTCTTTATGTATATGCCCAGTTGTTATGCGTTTTTTACAGGTTCATTTGTCACCTTTTTATTACAGGCGATTGGTAAAGAGATTACACCTTCAATTCAATTAACGATTTATTTAGTCGCGGGAATTGTTATTTTGTTAGGGTTTACAACAATTAATGTTTTAAAACCGATTATTGGGGAGAAACTTCAGTTCTTTGGGACGATTTTCAAGTTCATTCCTTTAATTGTTGCTTTAATCGCTGGTTTTTGTTTAATTGATAAAAATTCAGCGATGTTCAATGGGGGTTATGCAGGAAATGATTGAAGTACTCACCAATGAGATCCTTCCTTATTTTTACGCGGATTTGGGGCAATTCTCTTTTCTTTTGATGGTTATGTTTATATTTGTAATGCTCAAAAAGGGGTAACTCATAAAGAACAAGTTCCTAAAGCGTTATTCTTTGGGATGGTTTTTGTCACTGCTTTTTATCTCTTGATTGCAATTTCTTTATTTTTAGGTTCACCTGATGGTTCAATTGTTTCTTTGTTTGAAAAGATGTTTGCTGGCGGGAAAAGCGGTGAGGAAGTTTCTTTAAGTGTGCGTAATGCTTCACGAATTACTTCTAACATTTTGCTAATGATTATTTGTCTTTTAAATGTTAATGTTTTTACAATCATTGGTGCTACTTCAATTGAATCAGATGCTGATGCGAAACTTTTATTTATTGGCAAAGATAAAACTAGTGTTAGTCATGCAAAAACCGCCTTCTTCCAAGTTGGGGTTTCGATTGTAGTTTATGTTGTTTTTATTTTAATTGGTTTTTTAATAACCAGTCACGGATGAAACGGAATTCATACTGATTTAAACTGAGTTAATGACAATATATTCAAAGGTGTTCCTTCAGAAAGTCAAGCATTAATTTATTTTTTCAATAAACCTTCTGAATATATTGGCATTATTGCTTCTGCAGACACCGCGATTGCCTTTATCATGATTGATGTTCTCATCTTTGCAGCAGTTATTAATCGCAAAACTAATAAGGTCAAGGTTGAAAAATATAATGGAGTTATTAGTTGTGGGATTATTTCAGGAATTTTTATGTTCTTGTTTTCAATTCTAGGAATTTATGCCTTTATTGATCCTGACCCTAATCATAAAACTCCTTGAGTTCAAACCAGTGGTATTTGGTTTACCGTCTCGATGATAGTTTCTTTATTAATTGTTTTAATTGTTTTTTTAATTCAAGAACACCTCTTTAAGAAGTATCCGTTTAAAAATGGGTTTGACGGAGAATTATCTGCTGAACATAAAAAAATTCCTAGTTGGGATCAGGTCTTCTTTCCTAGCAAAAATTCTGGGAAAGAAAAGCGTAAACACCGATAATTGATTTTAAAAAAAGAGGGAAAAAAATCAAGGATTTGTTATATTCTTTTTATATTAAGAGAGAAAGGGTTAAAAATGATAAAAAAGCATCGAATTAGTGAGCAAACCTTTGAATTTCTTACCCTTTTTACAATGGTGGTAGGAACTGTCATTGGCGCTGGAATTTATATTAAAAATACTGAAATTATTAAAGCAACCCAAAACCCGATTATTAGTATTATGCTTTGAGCAATTGTGGGTCTGGTTTGTTTTTTGAGTGTCTTAGTGTTTATAGAAATATCATCATCAACTAAACACTTTGGTAACGGAACAATGGGAAACTGAACTAAGTTATTTATCAATCGCAAAACTGCTTCATTTTTTGCTTTGCTTTATTTAGTTATTTATACACCTGCCTTTTATGCTTTATTTACCGGGACGTTTATTTTCTTTTTGTTTCAGCTTATTGGTATTCAGTTAAGTGCGGGTCTTCAATTAATTCTTTACTTAAGTCTGGGAATTTTTATGATGGTTTTCTTCGCCTTATTTAATGCTTTTAAACCAAAGTGATCAAAGTGATTGCAAGTGGGGGGAAATATCTTTAAATTTATTCCTTTATTTATTGCCCTGGTCGCTGGATTTGTTTTGAGTGGAAAAAATGGTGCGATGTTTAACCAAGGGTTTTATCAAGGTGAACATTTAGGTGATTGATCACAGCACAACTGGAAAGCAACTAGTTTTTTCCGGGGATTTGGGGGAATTATGCTTTCTTTTGACGGGTTTTATTTTATTGCTAACTCTCAAAAAACTGCTACTCATAAACAAGTAGTACCAAAAGCTTTAATGGCGGGAATGATTTTCGCAGCTTCATTTTATGTCTTAATGGCCATTTCTTTATTCCTAGGCTCACCTGATGGTTCAATCGCCTTCTTGTTTAAAAGAATGTTAGGAAATAGTTCTATCGCTGCAAAAATCATTCCTAACTTAATGATGATGCTAATTTGCTTTTTAAACCTTAACATCTTTAGCATGATTGGAATTCTTAACTTAGAGTCTGATGTAGAAGCAAAATTATTGTTTGTGGGTGAACGTCGGGGAAAGATAAGTAAATTTAAATGTGCGGTGATTGGAATAACAGGAGCAAGTTTTTTCTATATCCTTTGTTTAACGATGGGAATTTTTATTCATCGTGGCGATTGACACGGGTGGACTACAATGAATAATTCTTTAAGTGAACGACCAATTGAATTTATTGGTATTATGGGGTCAGTGGGTTCAATTCTTTCGTTTTTCATTGTTGATGTTCTCATCTTTGCTGCTTTAATTAACCGCAAAACTAATAAGGTCAAGGTTGATAAATATCCTGGAGTACCGATTTTAAGTATTATTTCAGGAATCTTTGTAACTATTTTTATTTTGGCAGGACTTTACACTTTTATTGATAGTGACCCTACTCATAAAACCCGTTTTGTTGATACTAGTGGAATGTACTTTTTAATTCTTTTTGTTAGTCTAATCCTTTCAACTGTAATTGCGTGGTTAATTCAAGAACAATTCTTTAAGATTCATCCCTTTCCTGGTGGATTTGATGGGTATTTGGATGACGAAGATTTTTCTCCCTTTATGTTTAAATTTAAACCTTGAAAGAATTATTATCGTCGTGATCCAAAATCAAAATCATCACCTAAAAAAACTAAAAATGATAAAATGAAGTAATGTAAGGAGAACTATTTAAATGAATTGACCTAATCGCTTAACTTTGTTACGTCTGATTTTAGTTCCAGTAGTCATTGCTTTAGTTTTAGTTTCTTATTATGCAGAAATTAATCAGTTAGCTTCGCCAACTTGAAAATGAGCAATTAACAATGGTGATTTTCACTTACCTGTAATGATGCTAACTGGTGGTTTGGTATTTATTGTAGCTTCTTTTACTGACTTTTTGGATGGTTATATTGCAAGGAAATACAATCAAGTGACAACTTTTGGGAAGTTCTTCGATCCGATTGCTGATAAATTACTAGTTAACTCTGTGCTTATCTTGTTTGCAGTTACTAAAATGTTACCAGTGTGAATTACAGTGATTCTAATTTTACGAGATATCTTTGTAGACTTTATTCGGATGAATTTAGCAAGTAAGGGAGTCACTCTGGGGGCAGGAATTTATGGCAAGCTAAAAACAGTCTTTCAAATGGTTGGGTTAGCTTTATTGTTCTTTATTAATTACTTGTATTTCCATAACGGTTCATCAGCTAATCAAGTTTTAGGTGATGAATATAGTTATTTAAATCAACTTGTATTAATCCCGATTTATTTGGCCACTATCTTTAGTTTGTATAGTGGTGGATTGTACTTTAAAAACGGATATAAGGATTTATTCAAACATGAAGGCAAGTAACTTTGACCAGTGAAACCTTTTTGATCAATGTATTAATGTTAATTTAACCCCTTTGGTGAAAGAACAATTAAATAACTATTACCAGTTATTAGTTCAAGAAAATGAAAAGTATAATTTAACCCGGATTATTAATGAAACTGATTTTTATTATAAGCATATTTTTGATTGCTTATTGTTCACCAACCAATTTAATTTAGACCAACAAAAAGTTGCTGATATTGGTAGTGGAGCAGGATTTCCTGGGATTGTTTTAAAGATTTTCTTTCCGCAATTAACAATGGTATTGATTGAAGCCAGCCAAAAGAAAGTTAATTTTTTGAAGTTAGTGATTAATACTTTAGACTTACAGGGTATTGAAGTAGTTAGTGATCGTGCTGAACAATATAGCGTCTTACACCAAGAAGAGTTTGAAATAATCGTTTCTCGAGCAGTTGCTTATTTGGATATTATTCTTGAATTAGGAGTACAAATGCTCAAAGTTGAAGGAACTTATATTTTATTAAAAGGACCGCGCGCTGAAGAAGAAATTACTAGAAGTGGTAATTTAGCAGAGAAATTAAATTTAAAGTTGGTGAATAAGCAAGTTCTGGTTGATAAGTATTTAGGTGTTAGAGTTAATTTGTTTTATCAAAAGTTAGGTAAAACACCAAGAGATTATCCTCGAAGTTATCGGGTGATTAAAAAATCAAGTGGTGGGTTCGAATCATAAGTGTAGAAAAACAAGGAGAGAGTAAAGATGAGTTTAAAGGTCGGTATTGTTGGTTTGCCAAATGTTGGTAAGTCAACCCTATTTAATGCGATTACTAATTCACAAGTAGAGGCTGCAAACTACCCGTTTGCTACAATTGAACCAAATGTTGGTGTGGTTGAAGTTCCAGATGTGCGCGTAGATTTTTTAAGTGAGAAGAACCAATCAAAAAAAGTGGTTCGCACAACGATTGAGTTTGTTGATATTGCTGGTTTGATTAAAGGCGCCTCAAAAGGTGAAGGTTTAGGAAATGCTTTTTTAGCTAACATTCGTGAAACTGATGCGATTTGTGAAGTGGTACGATGCTTTGATGATAAGGAAATTATGCATGTAGAAGGGGCTGTAGATCCGATTCGTGATATTGAAATCATTAATTTAGAATTGGGTTATGCTGATGAGGCATCAATTGAAAAACGTCTTGCTAAATTGGCTCCCAAACTAAAGACTAATCATGATAGCGATTTAAAAGCAGAATACGACTTGTTAATTAAGTGCCAAACTACTTTGAAAAATAACCAGTTATTAAGTGAATTGATTTTAAATGAAAAAGAAACTCAGCTTTTAAAAACCTTCCAACTTTTAACTGCTAAACCCTTTATTTATGTAGTAAACGTTGATGACACGACTTTAAGCGAAGATAATCATTATGTGCAACAAGTTAAAGCCTTTGCTACTGCTCATCACGCTGGGGTAGTAAAAATTTGTGCCAAGATTGAAGCTGAACTCTCTGAAGTCAGTTTGGCAGAAAAACAAGAATTTCTTGCCGATTTAGGTGCTGTGCAAAC
Organism: Mesoplasma sp. JKS002658; assembly: GCF_023566355.1. Lineage (NCBI taxonomy): Bacteria > Bacillati > Mycoplasmatota > Mollicutes > Entomoplasmatales > Entomoplasmataceae > Mesoplasma > Mesoplasma whartonense. The sequence continues at coordinate 77,108 of NZ_JAKNSW010000003.1, forward strand.
TGGATTGGATGAATTAATTCAAGTCTCATACACCACTTTAGGATTGCGAACTTTTTTCACTACAGGAGTCCAAGAAACTCATGCTTGACAAATAAAGACTGGTTATACTGCTCCTCAGGCCGCAGGGGTAATTCATACCGATTTTGAAAAGGGATTCATTAAAGCTGACGTTTACTCTTTTGATGATTTTGTCAAGTATGGATCAGAAAAGGGAGTAAAAGATGCAGGAAAGATGCGTTTGGAAGGAAAAAACTATCAAGTTCAGGACGGAGACATTTGCTTCTTTAAGTTTAATAAGTAGAATATTTACACAAAATGTTAATAAGGGGTCTTAATATCTTGTTGATAGCTTGCTTTATTTATATAATCAAAGAGGAGATTGTATAGAGAGGAACGCATCTGTGAATAAAAACCTTCGAATTTTTTCTTATGTTACTTTAACATTTTTTACTATCCTGTTTGCTTGCCTGACAATTGGTCTTTTTTCCTACTTTTTAATCTATTGATTGATTTTAGGGGGCAATATTCATCACCAAACTTTAGAAATTCATAAACTAAACATTAATGTTTTTTATTGATGTTTACCAATGATTGGTGGAGGCGCTTTGTTAACCATTTTTTATGCTTTTGGTTGCGAGTATCTTAAGAGAAGTAAGGAATACAACCCCTACTTTTTATTAGTATTAACAATTTTTTCAGGAATCTTTCCTTGTTTAGTTGCTTTAATCGCTGCTATTAGTCAAAAATCAACAGCAAAAAAGACTAGTAAAGAAAAGTCAAAAAGAAAACTAAGATCATAAACGGTCCTAGTTTTTTTTATCTAAAAAAGCAAATTTTTACCTCATCCTTTCAAAAAAACACTTAAACGTTACTAATTGGAAAAATATTTTAATTATTTGTTAGTTTACTATTTTTTGTGAGTGTATATCTTGTAGAATAACAAATGAGAAAGGTAAAAAGCCCCTCAAAATTCCTTCATTGATCAGTATTCATCTCTATTAGAATTGATAGAGAAATAAAACAATAAATTAAAACACTATATAAATTTTTTAGAGAGGATGAAACTGATGAAAAATGTCAATATGGTTTCTATTGATTTAGGAACAAAAAATTTGATTGTTAAAGTTAATGATCAAATTGTCTACGACCAACCTTCGATTATTGTTTTTGATAATGAAAGTGGTCAAGTGTTTATCGGTGAAGAAGCGTTAATTATGCGTGATAAATCACCAACCAATAAACTTGTGCGTGAGCCTTTAGCTAACGGAGTAATTTCTGATGTTAATGCTTTAGTGGCGTTATTAACAGAAATTTTTGTAAATATCGTGCAAGTTAATAATAAAAAAATTTGAAAATGAGGATCTTTTTGGAAGAACTCGGTGGTGTTGGTGGCTGTACCTTCAAAGATTTATCGTTTGGATGAAGATGTCTTAAGACAAGCTTTACACGGTAACCAACCAGCAAGAATTACTAACTTCAGTGAAAAGTTTAGAAGATATGAATACTTTAGCAAGGTAATGAACGCAGAAAAAATTGTGATCATGCCTGCGGTTAAATTAGCAACAATTGGTGCTGGAATTTCAATTTGAGATTCACAAGGAGCATTTCTTCTTGATATTGGTGCTGGAACTTCTGATTGTTCGATTGTAGCTACTGGAGATATTATTGTTCAAGATTCAGTTAATGTTGCTGGTAATACTATCGATGCTGCGATTCAAAAGTATTTAGAAGATAAGCATTATATTTCAGTTATCAGAGAACAAGCAGAAAGCATTAAAATTGAAGTTGGAATCAATGTTCAAGGTCATGATGACTTAAAAGATATTGATAAAGAAATTGCGATTTATGGAAAAAGCTTGAAAACTGGAAAACCAACCAAAATCATTTTACAAAAAGAAGAAATTCAAGGAATTATTCTTGAAGCAATTGAACCAATTGTGAACCTTTGCAAATCAATAATTCTGCGTTCTGCAGCAAGTTTTGCAAAAGTAATCCAAGAAAACGGTTTAATTTTAACTGGAGGAGGATCTTTATTGAGAAATATTGATCTTTATCTATCTCAAAGATTAGACTTAGAAAAAGTAATTATTGCTCCCGAACCACGTCATTGTGTAATTAAGGGAACTGAAATTTATGAAATGTATAAAAACGACTTGTATGATAAAGAATTTATCAGACCAAGTAGATAGGCGAAAGGAGAGAGAAAGAAATGACACATTTTAAAAAATGACAATTTAAAAAGAGTGCTACTTTTAATGACTCGATTGCGGGTTATGAGTGGTTATGTATGGATGTAGGAACAGAAAACATGAAAGCTCGTTATGTTAACACTGGTCTACGTTTTGATGAACCTTCTTATATTGCTGAAGATTATGAAAAGAACCGGGTTTATTATGGTGAAGCTGCCAAATCTTTGGTTGATAAAGTTAATGAACATATTACTATTAAACGTCCTGTACGTGATGGAAATATTGCTGATCCTCAAGCATTAGAAAGAATCTTGATTAGAATTTTTGACCACTTCAAAATTTCTAAAGCAACCAAAAAAAAGTTAGTGGTAATTATGGCCACTCCTAGTGATATTAATCCAGTGCAACGCCAAGCATTAGAAAGTATTGTAACTAAACTTGGTGCTAGTCGGGGATTTGTTCAAGAAGAAGTAAAGATGGCCGCTTTGGGTTCTGGACAAGATATCTTCGGAACTTCAATTATGTCAGTTGATATCGGTGGTGGATCAACTGATATTGCCGTAATTGCTAAGGATTCAATCTTGCATTCAGCTTCAAGCTACTGTGCTGGAGATTATTTAACTGAAAAGATTCGTGAACATATTTTAAGTACTAAGAGTGTACATATTGGGTTAAAAGAAACTGAAGATTTAAAAAAAGCGATTGCTTCTTTAGTGCCCGGACCAAACGAACGCCCTTACCGTGTAAGCGGGTTATTAATTCCTAAAGATAGTGCTAAATCTGGAGAAGTACTTTCAATTTCAAAAACAATTTATGTTACTCCTGAAGAAATCAGAGAAGTAATGATTCACGAGTTCCGTGAACACGTTATTCCTGCAATTAGAAAGGTGTTAAGACTTTCAACTGAGAAAGCTTTAGGATCAGTTGCTGACTTAAAGAAACTTGGTAAAGGAATCACCATTTCTGGTGGTGGAGCTTACATTAAGGGAATTGATAAGTTTATTCAAGCAGAATTAGCCAAAGAATACCATTTAGAAGATTTTGATCAAAAAGGGAACTTAATTTCTAGTGAGGTTTATGAAGGGGACGAATTTGAAGTTCGTTGTTCTGCTGAGCCTTTATATGATGTAATCAATGGTTGTGTAAAGTATCGCGATGAAATTTATCGTGAAATTCTTGAAGAAAAGAAATTCAACTCTTTTAGAAAAACAAAAAGTGATATCTATAGTTTAAGTAGATAGTCATAAAACCAAAACCTCCTAGTAAAATAGGAGGTTTTTATTAACTTTCAAAAATATAGTTTAATTACTAACTTTTTTATAGTATATTTAAGGTGTGTAAAACACAAAGGCATCCACTCCTATATTTAATAGGAGATTGCAAAAATTTCTCATATTTATTCATTTTAGATTTGTATTTACTTCCATCTTATCTTAGAAGAGTACAATAAACGTTAATGACGATGTTTCAGATATTTATTCCTGTATAATTCTGGGTAAATAAAGTTGTTGCATCGTCTTTTTAAATAGTTGTGTGGGTATACACCCTTGTGGATTCACAGGGGAATAGAACCGGCTGGTTTAGTTAATTTGATTTCAAGATGGTATACACCCTTGTGGATTCACAGGGGAATAGAACGGTACAATCAAAACACAATTTTCAACAGAAGGTATACACCCTTGTGGATTCACAGGGGAATAGAACTGATCTTCTAATTCAAATCATTTTTTAAATGGTATACACCCTTGTGGATTCACAGGGGAATAGAACTCTTTTTTTATTTGTTCAAAAGCATTAGGTGGTATACACCCTTGTGGATTCACAGGGGAATAGAACGATTGGTTCAGTTTTAATCGCACGAGAAATGGTATACACCCTTGTGGATTCACAGGGGAATAGAACATGGTTCTTTAAAATGTAAATCTGAATGATGGTATACACCCTTGTGGATTCACAGGGGAATAGAACTCGATTAATTTTTTAATTGCGGCGTTGTATGGTATACACCCTTGTGGATTCACAGGGGAATAGAACGACGCTTTCGGCCAATTCAGCGAATCTTTTGGTATACACCCTTGTGGATTCACAGGGGAATAGAACCTCAAAAATCTCCACTACGATTATGTAGTGGAGATTTTTTGTTTTATAATCTTAAAGAACAGAAGAGAGAAAAAGTATGAACAAATTAAACGAGCAAATTGCAGCGGATTTGTTTTTAATTTATGGATTTAACGCTTTATCATTTAGAGATGAAGAAGAGTGGAAATTAAAAACAAGACCATCATCTTTACGAACTATTAATAAGATCGTAAATGCTGATAGTCAAACAATTCTTGTTGGCAAAAAAGAAATTAAGAAACTTGATAAAATTTTGTGAGAATGGAATAAAAGAACTAGAGCCATTTTAAGTCATTCTAATGAAGAATTATTCAAACCAGATAATAAAACTATTCTTGAATTTGAAGGTTCAATTGAAGAATATCTTCAAGAAATTTATGAATCTAACAAAGAAAAGATAATTTCAGCAAATAAGAATTATTTATACGAAAAAATAAATCATTTATTTAGAAAGTATCTTGATAATAAAGAACTTAAGTTTCGTCTTGAATCCCTTGTTATTTTGTCGATGACATTTTTTCTTTATAAGTTTGAATTGAGTGGATTGTTAAATCCTAATAACCTAAGGTTGAAAACTATTTTTGATAATGACCCCGAAATAAAAGAAGTTTTGAATTATATTCTTAAAGAAGAAGTGGTTACCCATACTGAGATTATTGGTGATAAAGAATTTCAAACTAAGTATGATGATTTACAAATTCGGGGATGAAACTTGTATAGTAAACTTAGCCAAGTTCCAGACTTAACTCCCAAAGATAAAGCATATTCATTTTTTAATAATTCTGATATTTACACTTTGTTAAGGTTAATTAGTAAGGAGGAAATTGAATATTTTTCATCAAAAGGAAATTTTCTTTTAGAGGAAAATTATGGAAAGATAGCACCAATAAAAGAAGATAGTGAACAAAGAGAGGTTCAATATAAACGAGCAAATATTGTTGATTATGATAAATTAGATAAGAATAAAATTTACTTTATTAAAATTAGCGACAACGAGTTTAACTTGTTCTTTTTTTCTAATAATTTAAAACCGGATGCGAAGAATTTTCTTTTAATTCAAGTCAAGAAATTGAAGTATGGTGAAGAAACAGATATTAATATTGACGATGACGACTTTTTAAAGAACTATAAAAACAATAAGTTCAAATGATATACAATTCATTTTAACTCAAAGAATATTTTTAGTTTCTTGGATAAAAACAATTTACTAAATGATAAAAAAAGTTCTTTACTTACTGTATTAAAAAATACTTCTAATACCAAACAACAGCTTGATCAAAAAGATATTCATAGTCAGCACAATAAGTTAGAAGAATTTAAAAATAGAGTGAAGAGTAAAAACTATTTAAGTAAGGAATATAACAACAAGATTAATCCTAGAAAAGGAAATGAAATCCAACCAACCTTCTTAAAGGAGTTTTTATCAACCACCCTTAAGAGTTTGGGTGCTTATCTTGGGAACCAAAATACTGAAGAAAGCGAACGAATAAAAGTTGATAAAAACTCCATTGATCGGTTCTATTCTCATTTTTATGGTGATTTAAACCTTTTATTGGCAAAGAATAATCAAACCTACAAAGATGTTCTTGATTTTCAGTTTTATTCAGAAGAAATAATTCAGTCTGTAATTGATGCAATAACTACTGTTTTTGGAAGTTCTTTACAAGCAGATTACTTCATCAACGCTTTCTTTGTTGAAAAAGAAAATAATAGAAAAATTAATGAAATCTATTATTCATTAATTTTGGAGCGTCAAAATAATAAACAAAGAATGATGACTAATAAAAAAGTTTTTTATAAAGCTTTTTTATCAAGTTTTATTTATTTAACTTATCCAAATGACAATAATTATGAAATTAATAAACAAAAATTAGAAAATTTCTTGTTAAAAAACTTATTTGTTTCAAGTAACCAAAATTTATCTTATGATAATAAGAAAAAAGAACTAACAGTTATTCTTGAAAATAATAACGAGATAACCTTCAAAAGCCTGAATTTACCTATTAATCGTGAAGCAATAAAGTTGATTACTTATATCTTTAATAAACCTGAATTTAAACAAAAAAAATATCAATTCAACTATTCAAAGATTAACCGTAGTAAATTTTTGATGACAACTAATCAAATTGATAAAGATACAGATTTAATTCAATTCTTAAGTAACGATCAATTGATTGATTTTGTAATTTGAGTGAAGAATAAACGTGATTCTTTAAGCCAAAAAGAAGCAAAGTGACCTCTTGATACTATTATGCATTCAAGATTTGTTAGTCCTGAAATTTATAATGAATTTAAGAATCAAAGATAAAGAAATAATATTCTTTAAATTGAGATAGATTTAATTAATAGAAAAAATGGGAAATATAACTTGTTTTTTTAATCTAATATAAATCAGAATTATATGCAGGAACAAAAAAACTAAACAAGAGTAAGCGTTAGACTTGAATCTTGTTTAGTTTTTTTTATTTCTTTGTACTAGTTTTTCGAGTGGTACTTCTTTTTGAGGTCTTTTTCTTGGTAGTTTTCTTTTCTCCATCAATTTTTTCAGGAGCAACATACTCTTTTCAAGTGCCATCAGCTTGTTCGTATTCACGATAAGAACAACCAGTGATTGGAAAGTTTGAACAACCACGGCCACGATTGAAATAAGAACGGATAAAGACTAAATGACCCTGACCACAACGTGGACAGATAATATCACTTTCTGCTTTGACCTTTAGTTTTTCTGCTTCAACTTTAGTTGATAATTCATCATAAATATTTTTTAACCAAGGGTGGAAATCAAGTTCTCCCTCAGAAATCTTATCTAAGTTTTCTTCCATTCCTGCTGTGTAACCAACATCAAAAGTATCAGGGAATTCTGCATATAAATAATTATTAGCAATATAACCTTTATCTTCAACCACAATTGGTTTGCCTTTATGATATTTAACATAACTACGGTCTTGAAGTTTAGTTAAAATCGGGTTGTAAGTTGAAGGTCTTCCTAAACCTAAACGTTTTAATTCCCTTACTAGCGAAGCTTGGTTGTACATGTTGGGTGGTGCGGTTTTAGCATTTTCATTAACAATATGATCTTTTCCAAGGTTAAGGATGAAGTCATTGTTCTTTTCAAGAGCAGGAGCAGTTTCGTGGTTTTTACTTACCAATTGGTCATTATCATCTAATTCAATGTTTTCATCAGTCTGGTCAAGATCTAAGATTTGATAACCTAAGTTTTTGACTTCTTGTCATGATTGTTTAAACTCATAACCATTATTATCAAAGGTTCAGCGATGGTTAATTCCGCTAGGACCATGCATTAAAGATTTTAAGGTATTTCACCAAATTAAGTTGTATAGTCGCTTTTGCAAATCATTATCAAACTGATCAGCAATTTTTCAGGGTGTATCACTTAAATGAGTGGGACGAATTGATTCGTGGGCATCTTGAACATTACCTTGTTTTCCTTTGGGTTTTAAAGGTTGTGCAAACAAGTTAGTATCATAGTTTTTATCGATATAGTCATGAGCTTCTTGAATAAAGCTTTCACTATATCGTTGCGCATCAGTACGGATATAAGTGACTCATCCTTCTTCGTACAACTTTTGGGCTGTCATTGTAATTTGTGCACTACTCAAACGCAACTTACTAAACCCATCTTGTAATAACCCCGCAGTTGAATAAGGTTTAAATGAGCGTGTCTCGAATTCTGCTCCTTTATAATCAACACATTTATATTCCGTGGTTAACTCATTAATAATCTTTTCATCAAGAGGTTTTATCAAATAATAAGTTTCTGGTTTATTAATTAAAACTCCTTGTTGATCTTTATTTAAATCAAGGTGAATATTTTTTTGCTCATCAATTACTTTAATCTTTTGATAAGCTATCTCTTTAAAGGCTTTGATTTCCTTATCACGAGTGACTAGGATATTTAACGCTGGGGTTTGAACTCTTCCTGCACTCAAAAGACCAGTAGCTTTTTGTAAAACTCCTGAAATTAAAAATCCAATAATTTTGTCTAACATTTGTCGAGAAATTTGAGCGTTAACTAAATCTTGATCAACATCTCGCAATTGGTCAAACGCAGCCAGAACTGCTTCTGGAGTAATTTCATCAAAAGTCATGCGCTTTACTACTTTATTTTCATCGGTAAACAAGGATTTTAAATGTCAAGCAATCGCTTCTCCTTCGCGGTCAGGATCTGATGCTAAAACAATCAAATCTGCTTTCTTTCCAGCCTTTTTAATGGCAGTAATGTTTTTGGTTTTACTACGATCGTTGACAAATTCTGGTGTCATTGTTTGAACATCAATACCCAAATTATCCTTGCCTCGATTAGGAATTTTGGTAATATGTCCTCCACTTGCTAATACTTCAAATTTAACTTCAGGATGACCTGTTTCTAAAAAGTTTTTAATTTTATTGATTTTGGTTGGAGATTCAACCAGTACTAAAATATTTTTTTGCTTTCCCATGTCTCTCTTAACTTTCTCTGTTTCATTTTTTACCATAAACTTTTTAAAAAGAATTGAAAAAAACAATATTTTTTTTCTTATTCTTTGATGGAGAAGGATTTCTTCATAATTAATAATATCTATTCTAACAAGCATTATTGCAAAAACAAGAATATTAATAACTGTCAAAAGCACAGTTAAACTGTAAAAATAACAGTTAATTTATTTTTTTAGAGTACAATAAAGGTGATTGTAATATTTCAAAACAATTATAGAAACGAGGACCATTGTTTAATGGCTAATAAAATTAATGTGTTTTCAGAAATTGGGGTCTTAAAAACTGTTTTAGTGCATCGACCAGGAGAAGAGGTGGAAAATTTAACTCCCGAACTTCTAGAACGTTTACTATTTGATGATATTCCCTTTCTAAAGGTTGCTAGAGAAGAGCATGATACTTTTACTGAGTTGATGCGTCAAAATGGGGTAGAAGTACTCTATGTCGAAATTTTGGCTGCTGAAACTTTAGATCAAAATCCAGACTTAAAACCAGAATTCGTTGATCAATTTATTAAAGAAGCAAACGTTAAACCAGAATTCGTTGATCAATTTAAAGATTATTTAACAAAAATGGATAACCAAACCATGATTAATAAGATGATTGGGGGAACTCAAAAGATTGAACTAGGAATTAAAGCGGGTGCTAAAGATTATCCTTTTGTCGCTGACCCTTTACCAAACGTTTTATTCCAACGTGATCCTTTTGCTTCAATTGGTCACGGAATTACTATGCACCGTATGTGAAGTGAAACTAGAAATCGAGAAACTTTCTTCCCCGATTTTGTGTTTAAAAATCACGACCGTTTTAAAGGTGAAGTTCCTTATTTTTATGAACGTAACGGAGTGCCAAGTATCGAGGGTGGTGATATTTTAGTTTTGAACAAAGATACCCTAATTATTGGTTGCTCACAACGAACAACTATGGAAGCAATTAAAATTGCTGCAAAAAATATTTTTACTGATGGTTCATATAAGAAAATTATTGTTTTAGATTTACCAAAATCACGTGCGTTTATGCACCTAGATACAGTTTTCACTAACATTGATTATGATAAATTTATCGCACACCCCCTAATTTTTGATAATTTAAGTGAATTTAAAATTTATGAGTTAGATGCTGATAGTGATGAGATGAAAACAATTGATAAATCTTTACTTGATGTTTTAAAGAAAGCGACCAATAAGGATGTAAAAATTATCCGTTGTGGTGGTGATGATCCTGTTGCTGCTGGTAGAGAGCAATGAAATGATGGAACTAATGTTATTACGTTAAAACCAGGGAAAGTAATTGCTTATTCACGCAACAGCGTCACTATTGAATTATTAAAAAAAGCGGGTGTAGAAGTTTTAATTATACCTTCAAGCGAACTTTCTCGTGGAAGAGGGGGACCACGTTGTATGACGATGCCTCTTTATCGTGAAGATTTAGAGACCAAATAATTAAATAAAGGAGAAATTTTATGAGTGTTAATTTAAAAGGAAGAAGTTTTTTAAAATTATTGGATTTTACTCCCAGAGAAATCCAATATTTATTAGATTTGTCACGTGATTTAAAACGTGCTAAGTATACGGGAAATGAACACCAATTATTAAAAGGTAAAAATGTTGCTTTAATGTTTCAAAAAGACTCAACCAGAACTCGTTGCGCTTTTGAAGTGGGAGCAATGGATCAGGGAGCAGGAACAGTTTATTTAGGACCTTCTGGTTCTCAATTTGGGAAGAAAGAATCAGTTGAAGATACTGCTAAAGTTTTAGGAAGAATGTTTGATGGAATTGAATTTCGTGGTTATAAACAAACTGATGTTGAAAGTTTAGCAGCTCATTCGGGAGTACCAGTGTGAAACGGATTAACTGATGAATTTCACCCTACCCAAATCTTGGCTGATTTTTTAACCATTCAAGAAGAAAAGGGTAAACTAAAAGGATTGAAATTAGTTTTTTGTGGCGATGCACGAAATAATATGGGAAATTCGCTAATGGTTGGTTGTGCAAAAATGGGAATGCATTTTGTAGCTTGTGCACCAAAAGAAGTTTGACCAGATTCTAAGTTGGTTGAACAATGTCAAGAAATTGCTAAAGAAACTGGTGCAATTATCGAATTAGAAGCTGATGTAATGAAGGCTAGTAAAGATGCTGATGCTATTTATACTGATGTATGGGTATCAATGGGAGAACCAAAAGAAGTTTGGGACCAACGGGTAAAACTTTTACAACCTTATCAAGTCAATATGAAAATGATTCAAAATGCTAAACCTGATGTTTTATTTATGCACTGCTTACCAGCATTTCACGATTTAAACACTGAAACAGCCCAACAAGTTCACGAACAATTTGGTTTAAATGAAATGGAAGTAACTGACGAAGTCTTTCGTTCAAAACATTCGGTTGTTTTTGAAGAAGCCGAAAACCGTTTGCACACAATTAAAGCGGTAATGGTCGCGACAATTGGTTAAAGAATTTAAACTGACAAAGGAGAACTTGATGCTTGATTATTACCAGTTAGTGAAGAAAACTAGCGAAGTTAAATTGAAAAAGAGTCAAAAGCTAGGTTCAGAAGTTGATAAGAATTCTGATTCTTCTCAGAAAACCAAAAAACCCAAGAACAAAAAAATGTTCAAAATGATTTCTGCGTTTTCGATTATTTTACTGATTATTGCAATTTTAGTTTTAGTAACGTGAATTTTACATTGAACTGGGGTTAAAACTGATGTTAACGTTATCATTGGTTATGATCCATCGACGGGAATTCCAATTACTCAATCTGAACCTCAAACTATTAAGGCAATGGGAATTGTTGATATTTTCTACTCTTTATTTCAAGGATTTATGAATAAAAGTGGAATTATCATTTTCATCCTTATGCTTGGTGCTTATATTACAATTATCATTAATTCTAAAGCTTTAGATGGTTTTGCTCAACAAATTACTAAAGCCTTAAAAGGTAAAGAAGTTTGAGCAATTGTTCCTTTGATGTTTTTCTTCTCTGTTTGTGGAACTGTGGAAGGAATGGCTGAAGAATCTTTAGGATTCTACATGATTTGTATCCCCTTAATGTTAGCTGCTGGTTTTGATGTCTTTACAGGGTTATTAATTGTTTTAGTTGGAGCAGGAGTAGGAACTCTGGCTTCAACAGTTAACCCGTTTGTAGTTACAGTAGCAGTTGACGCGTTAAATAGTGGCGCTGGTAATGTCGATAGTAGTATTCAATTTATTAGTGTTGGAGATGGATTGGTTTGACGTTTAATTTGTTGACTTATCATGACTGCTGCAGCAATTATTGGGGTGATGACTTATGCAATTAAAACAAAAAAACATCCTGCTAAATCAATTACTTTTAGCACTCTTGCTGGGGATAAAAAGTTCTTTTTAAGTGAAAGCCAAACCATCGTAGTAATGGATTGAAGAAAAAAACTTACGCTTGCAGTTTTTGCTTTGTCATTTATTTTAATGATTGTTTATTTAATTGGTTGAGATTCAATTTTGGGAGGAAGTAAGTTTGCTGATGCTGGAAAAACAATCAATAATCGTGCTCCTTATCTAACTGCCTTAATTCCTGGGTTTGGAATTGGGGATTTAACAGTTGTTGCTTGCTTTTTCTTAATTAGTGCAATTGTGCTTGGATTAGTTAATGGTCTTGGTGAAGATGGCTTCTTAAAACAATTTATGGCGGGTGCTGCTGATATTCTGAGTGTTTGTTTAATTATTGCGACTGCTGCAGGAGTAGGAGTAATTCTTGAACAATCTCACCTTCAAGAACTATTTGTTAAAGGTCTAACCGATTCAGTTGGGGGTATTAGTCCAGTAGGAAGAATTGTTGTGCTTTACTTATTGTTCCTTCCTCTTTCTTTTGTAATTCCTTCGACATCTGGTTTTGCAACTGCGGTCTTTCCCCTATTGGCAAGTACAGTTTCTGCTGATCCAAATAATCCTAATTTGGTAGCTGGAGATATTGCTGGATCTGGATCAATCTTATCTTTTTCTTTTGCTAGTGGTTTATTAAACTTGTTTACCCCAACTAGTGGAGTTGTCATGGGAGCAATTGGGATTGCTCGTGTCGATTATGGAAAGTTCTTAAAAGGAATTTGACCCTTCTTAGCTGGTTTGTTGGTACTTTCAGTGATTTTGCTAGCAATTGGAGGAGTCATCGGAGGAAAGATTGCCTAAAAAAGGTAATTAAAGGAGGAATAAAAATGAAAATTGTAGTTGCAATTGGAGGAAATGCTTTAGGTAATAATCCTCAAGAACAAAAAGAAATTGTCAAAAATACGGCTAAAAATTTAGTTGATTTTGTACAACAAGGTTTTGATTTAATTATTGTTCATGGAAATGGACCTCAAGTGGGAATGATTAACAATGGTTTTGATTTAGCGCATAAAGCTGATGAGCATTCACCAGTGGTTGATTTTCCTGAATGTGGGGCGATGAGTCAGGGGTATATTGGTTATGATTTGCAAAATGCGATTGGTAACGAATTAACCAAGCGAAAAATGAGTCAAAAGGTAGCTTCAATCATCACCCAAACTATTGTTGATCAAAATGATCCTGCTTTTAAAAATCCTACCAAACCAATTGGAAGTTTTCTTTCAAAAGCAGAAGCAGAAAAAATGGTTGAAACTAATCATTGAGATATTAAAGAGGACGCTGGAAGAGGTTGAAGAAGGGTGATTGCTTCACCTCGCCCAGTTGATATTGTGGAAAAAGAGATTATTAAAACGATGATTGCTGCTGGTTTTATTACCATTTCTACTGGGGGCGGGGGAATTCCGGTGGTTAATGATAATAATACGCTAAAAGGAGTGGCTGCAGTAATTGATAAAGACTTTGCTGCAGCTAAGGTTGCTGAATTAGTCGATGCTGATAAATTAATTATTCTAACTGCTGTTGAACAAGTGGCAATTAACTATAATAAACCAGATCAACAAACATTTGCAAATTTAACTCTTGACCAGTTAAATGGTTATATCAAGGATGGACAATTTGCCCCAGGGAGTATGCTACCAAAAGTGGAGGCAGCAATGTCATTTGTGAAGAACACCCAAGGTAGACCAGCAATTATTGGAAGCTTAGACAAGGCAGGAGCGGTCATCAAAGGTGAATCAGGAACTTTGATTAAAAATTAAAAGTTAAAATAAGAAAAAGACTAAGTCTAACTTAGTCTTTTTTTGTTATTAAAATTCTTCTGCTGCAACTTTAATTCTAGCATCGAATTCATCAATTACTTTGCTTGGTTCTAACTGACTATAAGGCTTAGTTTTAGTTCCTGCAACCAAAATTGGTTCTTTCACCTTTGCCCCAACAAAATCTCAAGTTCCTCATAAATAATCGGTATGATTGCCTCAGCGATATCACCCATAAGGAGCGCCTTGAGTAGTTAAGATTTGCACAGTTAAGTCTGGTAATAAACCTTTGGCATCACCTTTTTCACTATACTTATAAGAAAAAGTTTCATTAGCTAATAAAACGTGATCTAAGTAGTTCTTCATCATTGCAGGAATGTTAAAGTTGTGCATTGGTGAAGCAATTACTAGTTTATCAACTGTTTTCAACTGGTTAATATATTCTTTAGTTTCTTCATCCCAAAAGGTAGCTTGGTTTTCAACATTTAATGTTTTTTGCGCAATACTTACTTGATTTAAATCTAATTTAATAATTTCATCACTAGGGTTTTTTGCTTGATAGTGTTTTAAAAAACGGTCAAGTAATGCCAACGAATAAGATTTTTCTTTAGCACTAACACTAGTACTAATGACTAATACTTTACTCATATTATTCACCTACTTTCGTTCTAATTATATCATTAAGTATTTTCTTAAAATGAACCAGTCAAGGATCTTTAAACTTGAATGGTTGGGTTTTTGTTTCTGACTAACTTTTAGATATAATTAAAAAGTATTAAATAGATAAAAAGAAAACTATCTCATCGAATAAAGAGGTTGGGATTTTACCAAGTATTAATTCTAGATTATGAGTTCTACTAGCATTGTTTGGTTAGTGAGTTTTCTGAAATAACATTGAATAGTGGTGTTGTTTTTATTGATAAGGAGCTTTTAATGTTAAATAGCCAAGAATATAAAACCCTGGTGGTGGTTGGTTCTCAATGAGGGGACGAAGGTAAAGGAAAAATTACTGATTATTATGCTCAGGATGCTGATCTGGTTGTTCGTTTTGCGGGAGGAGATAATGCTGGTCACATTATTTGAAATGAAGGAAAGAAATACAAAGTAACCATTGTTCCTTCAGGAATTTTGAATCCTCAAGTAATCAATATTATTGGCAATGGGTGTGTAGTTAATTTAACTAAATTAAATAGTGAAATGAAGATTTTACAAGATGCAGGCATTGATACCAAAAACTTATTTATTTCTGATCGTGCTCATGTTATTTTTAAGTACAATGAAGAAATTGATGCCTTACAAGAAGAGGTTCGTGCTAACCGAAAGATTGGTACGACCAAGCGCGGTATTGGTCCTACTTATGCTGATAAAGCCTCAAGATGTGGTCTTCGTCTTTGTGATTTTCAAGAACCCAACTTTAAAGAGTTACTTCAAGAACAAGTGGAATATCATAACCAATTAATTACTACGATTTATCAAGGCCAAGCAGTTGATTTTGCAACAATTTATCAAGAAGCAGTTAACCAGTATGAAGCAATTAAAGACCGCATTATTGATTGTGGGGAATTTTTAGATCACGCAATCCGGGCTCAAAAAATGGTTTTATTTGAAGGAGCACAAGGGGTTTTATTAGATCTTGACCATGGCACTTACCCATTTGTTACCAGCTCTAATACTACAGCGAACAATGTTAGTATTGGGGTAGGAATTCACAATAAACTAATTAATAAAGTTATTGGAGTGGCAAAAGCTTATGATACTCGGGTAGGAACTGGGGGAATGCCGACTGAACTATTAGATGAAACTGGTAATCGATTAAGAGAACGTGGGCACGAGTATGGTTCAAATACTGGACGCCCCCGTCGGTTGGGATGATTTGATGCGGTCGCTATGAACTACTCAATTCGTACTGGAGGACTTGATACTTTATTTATTACTCTTCTCGACGTTTTAGATAGTGAAGAGACGATTAAAATCTGTACTAGTTATAACTATCAAGGCAAAGTGATTAATACAATTCTCGCATCAAATACTGAGTATGAAAAATGCACTCCGGTCTATGAAGAATTACCAGGCTGAAAAACTGATATTACCAAAGTGACTAGTTGAGATGAACTTCCTGTTAATGCGAAAAACTATATTAACCGGATTTCAGAGTTATGTAATATTCCGATTCAAGGTTTTTCTGTTGGTCCTGACCGCAAACAGACAATTAATTTATTAGATAAGTTTGGAGGTTAAAGATGATTGAACGATATGAAGTTAAACCAATCAAAGCAATTTGAAATGATGATCATAAACTCGAAATTTGAACCAAGATTGAAGTATTGGTTGTTCAAGGATGAACCAAGTTGGGGATTGTTCCTGAACAAGATTTGGCTTTGATTAAACAAAAAATCAAGGTTAATAAAACAAGGATGTTAGAGTTAGAACAAGAAACTAAACATGACGTGGTTGCATTTAGCAGAATGTTGAGTGAATCGTTGGGTGAAGAAAGTAAATGAATTCACTTAGGAATTACTTCTACTGATATTGTTGATACAGCGCAAAACTATTTGATTAAAGAGTCAATAAGCTTAGTTCAAGAATATTTAACTGGTTTAAAAGCAAGGTTGAATGAACTATCACAAACCCATAAACATACCTTGATTATGGGTCGCACCCACGGAATGTATGGAGAACCAACATCATTAGGATTGAAGTTCTTATTGTGATTAGAAGAGCTAAAACGTCAAGAAAAACGTTTAGAATTAGCAATCAATGATGTTTGTGTGACCAAGATTTCTGGGTCAATGGGTAATTACGCTAATTTAGAAATTGCTATTGAAGAGGATGTTGCTAAACAACTAGGAATGCCTCGAGATCACCTTTCTACGCAAGTTAGTCAACGCGACCGTTTAGCTTCTTTATACTTAGTGTTTGCTAACCTTTCTACTACCTTTGAAAAGATGGCCACAGAAATCCGCTTATTACAACGTAGTGAAGTTAAAGAAATCATGGAAGGATTTAGTGTTAATCAAAAAGGTTCTTCTTCAATGCCTCATAAAAAGAATCCGATTAGTTCAGAAAACATTACTGGATTAAGTCGAATGTTAAGAAGTTATGTTATTCCTGGTTTGGAAAATAATGTTTTATGACATGAGCGTGATATTTCTCATTCTTCAAATGAACGAGTTATCCTCCCAGATGTTTTCCATTTAGTTTCTTATTTGATTCAAAGAATGACTAATGTTCTAACTGATCTTGTGATTGATCAAGAACAAATGTTAAAGCATATTAAGAGTGCAAATAATGTTTTTTATTCACAACCTTTAATGACTTACATCTTAATTCATACTAATCACTCTCGCGAAGAGGTCTATGACTTTATTCAAAAATGTACCATGCTTTGTTTGAAAGAAAATCTTGACTTTAAACAGGTGTTAATTGATGAAGGGATTGAAAAATATCTTGAATCAACTGAACTTGATCAAATTTTTAACTTAGATTACTTTTTAAGAAATGTTGATCAGATTTATGACAAGATTACTGATTAAGAAAAACCATTGAAAGTGGTTTTTCTTTTTGCCAAAGCAGATAAAAAGTTAGTAAATTCAATTTTTTCTCTGTTATTTTTTCTATTCATCGTTAGAATAAATTTTAAGAAGTGGAAATAGAGAGAGAAGGTCTTTTCATGAACGAAAAGAAAAAAGTAAATATTGGTTTAGATATTGGGATTTCGTCGGTTGGTTGGGCAATTGTTGGTGCTGATGAATTTGAAATTATTGATGCAGGAAGTCGAATTTTTGTTGAGGCCGATTCAGAAAATAATCAATCACGAAGAGAAAAACGTTCAAGTCGGAGAATGAACCGTAGGGATAAATTACGTCGTAAGGACTTATTAGATTTATTTGTTAAACATGGTTTACTTGAAAAAAGAGAGGATTTCTTTGATTTACAAATTGGTAGTCAAAAAGATGTTTACCAACTAAGAAAAGATGCTTTAAGTGAAGTTGTTAGCAAAGAAGAATTAATGATGATTCTTTATAGTATGATGAAGCGAAGAGGAACTTTTAGTTGATTAGATGACCAAATTGAAGAAGCTGAAAAAAGTGACAAGAAAGATGCAGAAATTAAAACAGAAAACGCAGTTGAAAAAGATAATCGTTTTGCTTGTGAAATTCAACTTGATAATTTAGCTAAGGAAGGAAAGATTGTTGGTACTAAGAACAAAGATATTACTCATGAAATGTATGAAAAAGAGTTAAAGGCAATCTTTGCTAAACAAGAAGAATTAACTAATTTGGATACGAATTTAAAAGCTGACTTCTTGGAGATTTTTAACCGAAAACGACATTATTATGAAGGTCCCAATTATCCCTCTCCTTTTGGATGGAATCGTGATGAAAAGAAATTTTATGAAAACTTAATTGGATTCGATACCTATGACAAAACTCAAATTCGTGCACCAAGAGACGGTATTTATGCTTCATTGTTTAACCTATTAAATGATTTAAATGGTTTATCAATTATTGATCCTGTGCATCGTGATAGTTCAAAATTGACAAAGGAAGAAAAAGAAAAGGTTATTGCATCAATTTACAGTGAGAGCAAAAAACCAACCAATTTAACTCTTAGTCGTTTAAGAACGATTCTAAGTTTAGATAAGGATATTTTGATTACCGGTTATCGAATCGATAAGAAGGGAAATCCAATTTTTACAGAGTTTAAGGTTTTGAATGAAATTTATAAAAAACTCACCCAAAACACTTTACCAACTCATTGATTAAAATATTCTAATAATAATATCTTGGATGCAATGAGTGAAATTTTTACAAAATATCAATCAGTTGAAAAACGACAAGAACAGTTAAAGGAATTGATTGAGAAAAACCAGGATGTTTTGAAAATAAATGATGTTGAAGTGACAAGCAAATGTTTATCTCACATCAAGTTCTCTGGTTCTCACGCTTTAAGTAATAGTACGATTGAGAAAGTTTTGGGTGAAATGTTAGTAGAACCCAAGCAAGGAATTACTTTGTTCCATGAAAAAGGGATTAAACCAGAATATAAGATTCAATTTGAAAATACTAAGTATGTTCCGGTTTCAGCAAGTCAAATTAACGAAATGTATATTTCCCCAGTCGTTAAACGTGCTTTTATTCAGTCACTAAAAGTCTTAAAAGAAATTCAAAGACGTTATTGTGATTATGAAATTAGTAATGTTGTGATTGAGTTAGTTCGTGAAAAGAATAGTGATGATTTGAAAAAGCATATTAATGAGATGCAAAACAAAAATGAAAAAACAAATAAACTTATTAGAGATTGTTTTGAGGGTCGTGATTTAAGGGGTAAGGCAGCGAAGAAAGCGCGTTTGTATCTTGAACAACACCAAATGTGTGCTTATTGTGGTGAAACTTTAGATGTGATGAAAGTGGTTGATAATCCAAGTTATACTGAAATTGATCACATTATTCCTGAATCAATTTCTTATACTAGTTCAATGGATAATTTAGTTTTAGTCCATAGTAATGAAAACCATGTTAAGGGACAAGATACTCCTTATGGTTATTTCTCATCAAAGACTACAAAAATGAACTGGTCTGAATTTCAAGAATTTGTAAAAAAAAGACTGTATGATGAGGGAAAAACACGCTATTTTAGAACTAAGATTGAAAATCTTTTAGATGAAAAGGATTACAGCAATCCTGATAATCGCAGAGATTTTATTAACCGTAATTTGAATGACACTCGTTATGCAACTTCAGAGGTTAAGGCTTATTTAGATCATTATGTTAAAGAGACTAACCAACCCTTTAAAATTCAAGCTATTAACGGTCGTTATACTGATTATATTAAAAAAGAATACTTTGATTTGGGACCAAAAGATCGTGATGATTTAAGACATCATGCTATTGATGCAATTGCAATCGCTTCTTCGCCAAGAATTCGTAGTAATGCACAATTAACTCTTGAAGGATTAGAAACTAAGAAAAACAGTTTTAAACAACATCGTGGAGAAATAATGAATTTTGATTATCGTTTTTCTAGGATGAATTCCAAGAATTTAAATAAACAGTTAACCAACGAAACTTTATATGTTTATAGAAAATTAAATGAAAACGATGATAAAAGTTGAACCAAGATTGAAAAATGTAAATTATTTGAAGATGATGGAAAAATAAATGATATTTTTGGAACTAAAAAAGTAAAAACTTTGATGGAACAATCTGATCCCAAAACTTTTGCTTATTTACAAAAAATTTATGATGAATATATGGAAAAAACTTATAAAAATAAAGATGATAAAGAAATAGTCATCAAAAATCCGTTTGTTTATGTTCGAGATATCCTTAAAGAAGCAATTACTAAGCAACAAAGCGAGAAACCAGAAAGTAATACTCGACCAGTGAAGGTGTTGAAGTATTATTCAAATAGAATTGGTAATTATTTAGATGTTACTCATAAATATCCAAGTGTTGATTCTGAAAAGACCAAAGTTGTTTATGAAAGTTTCAAACCTTTTAGAATTGATATTTTCAAAAATAAATTAACTGGAAAATTTAAGGTTCTTTTTGTGAATGCTTCTATGCTTAAAAAAGCAAATGACAAAGAACTAATTGAAAATCTGAGTGGATATAATAAATGCAAATTTGATTTAAAAATAGATGAAAATTACGACCTTTATTTACAAATTTATCCAGGTGATACTATACTTTATAAAGAATTCGATGATGAATGACAAATTCGAAAAGCGAATGGAGGTTCTAACGGAAAAAATAGGATTGAAGTCAATTACTTACATAGAAATAAGCGTGATAAAAAGAATATAGAGTTTAACAAAGAAAAGGACAATCGTACATTTGCTTTTATGAATAAACTTGTTGACATTAAATTACTAAATCTTGACGTTTTAGGTGTTAAATCATCAAAATATGCGTTAGAATAAAAATGTAGATATTATTATATTTACTTTACTACACAAAAATTTTACAGACTGTCGAAATAAGACATTATGTCGTAAACATGGGGTTGGCAACGATCCCATTTTTTTATTTTTAAAATGAGTTGAAAAACAGTCATTGTTGAAAATGCAGATAAAGTTTCTTTATTTTTAGATAGTTTGGTAGTAACTAAAAACGAAATTCCGCGTCAGTTTCTAATTTCAGATTTAAATTGTGTAATCTTTCAAGATTACCGCTCGATTGTCACAACACAGATATTAAATAAACTCGCAATTAATTCAGTTATGGTTATCTTTTGTGATGTTGATTTAATGCCTACAAGTGTTCTTAATCCAATTGATGCTCATCATTTACAATTTAAAATCATTAAAGAGCAAATTAACTGAAAGATAGAAACTAAGCGAGAATTATGAGCAAAAATTGTTAAACAAAAAATTGAGAGTCAACTAGAAATTTTAGAAGAGAACAATAAAAGTGCAATTAAAGTAGAAATGTTAAGAGGATATATTAAAGAGGTTCAACCAGGTGATGTTAGTAACCGGGAAGGACATGCGGCAAAAGTGTATTTCAACGAACTATTTGGTAACGAATTTGCTCGCAGTCAAGACAATATTATTAATGCAGCTCTAAACTTTGGTTATACAGTGATTCGTTCAGCATTTAGTCGAACAATTGTATCTAAAGGTTTACACCCATCAATTAGTCTATTTCACTCCAATCAGTACGATGCTTTTGCCTTGGCTGATGATTTAATGGAACCTTTCCGTCCGGTGATTGATGATTTTGTTTATAAGAATTACCAAGAATGAGAGTACTTTGGTAAGGAACAAAAACAAGCGTTAGTGAATTTATTAAATGTGCAAATTAACTTTGATGGTAAGGATGTATTTCTGACATCGGCAATTAATCGATATGTTGATAATGTGATTAATTATATGGAATCTGGTGAAATGGATTATTTAGTTTTTCCTTACTTAGAACATATTCAGTATTATGAGTTATAGATATATGCGTTTATTAGTAATGTATGATTTGCCAATGACTTCGAAGCATTATGTGAAAGAATATACCAAGTTCAGAAAGTATTTATTAAAAGAAGGTTATGTGATGGTGCAACAATCAATTTATAGTAAGTTGTGCCTGAATCAAGATGTGGTTGATAACACCATTAGAAGGTTAGAGAAAAATTTACCAGCACTTGGTAATGTACGTGCATTACAAGTGACAGAAAAACAGTATGCCAAAATCAAAATTATGGTTGGGCATAAGAGTTTACAAGAACAAGATCAAAACGATAGAAGGATGGTGATTTTGTAGTGATTATTAAAAACTATAAACGCTTAAATTATGTTAAGTTTAACTTAACAAAAACTAAGATCATTCTCAATAAAGATTATTTAGAACGTAAAGATTTATTAGAAGTCTTAAACTTAACCTTTAATAATAAAAAAATACCTGAGGATGCTGTGGTCAAGTGAGAAGAAAATGATTTGATTTACAACCTTAAAAATTTGAAAGTAATTAATATTCCCAACTTAATTGATTTTGAAAAAGACTTCTTTGATGGTTCAAAATCAATTGTAAAAACTTTAATTCAAGAAGTTTTACAAGCCTTGGAATATCAAAACAAAAACTTAATTGAACTAGAAAGTCTTCTATTCTCTTTTAAATTAGAAAATGAATTAGAATCATTAAATAACCTTTTTAAAGAAATTAAAAGTGATTACCACTTGTCTTTAAAAACTAATTTAATTGGTTCAATTGCACAAGTATTGAGTGATTATTTAGAATTGGAAATGCTAAACCAAAATGATGAAAGACTAACCGAAGATAACATTACTTTTGAACTTTTAAATAACCTCTATTTCAAATTATTAAACTTCATCATTGCTTGCATGGATAACCAAGCTTTAGTGATTTTTGACAATCCTTTTACTGGAATTAAATATCAAGATTTACCAAAGATAATGAGCTTGATTAATAAAATTGATTATAAGATTTTAGTACTTAGTGAAATGCCGTTAATTGATGATAAAAACTTAAGTGATGTTTTTATCTTTGGTGAGCAATTTCTGCTTGATTTTTCAGAATTCTATAATAATTTAGAAGATATTCAAAAATTCATTGATCAAGATGTTGAACCAATTTTAAACAAAGTTTCTCAAAATATTGTTCAACAATTTAACGTTTATGACTACCAATACGAAAAGATGCTTTTATTTAACGATAAAAGCGAAGAAATTTTATTTACTGCAATTAAAAACTATCAAATAGTTTAAAAAATTACTTAAAATACTTGATTTGACGTTTCGGCCCCCTGTAAAATTTTTGTGTAGTAAAACTTTTGTTTGTCGTTCGTTTACTTCTGGTCAGTTTCGGCCCCCTGTAAAATTTTTGTGTAGTAAAACTAAAAAATGCTTTATTAGATTCAGAACATAGTTTCGGCCCCCTGTAAAATTTTTGTGTAGTAAAACAATGAATTATGACAAGACATTTGTTGAATAGTTTCGGCCCCCTGTAAAATTTTTGTGTAGTAAAACTGATAACGTTTTTGCTTTATCACAGATTGTGTTTCGGCCCCCTGTAAAATTTTTGTGTAGTAAAACCAGTCGTTGCAAAACCAAAATTTGTTTCCTGTTTCGGCCCCCTGTAAAATTTTTGTGTAGTAAAACTTCCTATTTCTGAATAGAGTGCTCTTCAGCGTTTCGGCCCCCTGTAAAATTTTTGTGTAGTAAAACGTCCATATCTTTTAACAATGTTTCAAGTTCGTTTCGGCCCCCTGTAAAATTTTTGTGTAGTAAAACATTAAAAGTTGCATTAAATAATCTTAAACCGTTTCGGCCCCCTGTAAAATTTTTGTGTAGTAAAACATATGCTAAGGAAATCAACCAGGTTATTAAGTTTCGGCCCCCTGTAAAATTTTTGTGTAGTAAAACAATCTTTTGAATTCCTCAATACCTTCATAGGTTTCGGCCCCCTGTAAAATTTTTGTGTAGTAAAACTGTTAATTAATCCTGTATTATTAATAGTGAGTTTCGGCCCCCTGTAAAATTTTTGTGTAGTAAAACTCAACCAAAAGCTAAGTAAAGATATAGGGGGTTTCGGCCCCCTGTA
Source organism: Mesoplasma sp. JKS002658 (assembly GCF_023566355.1). Lineage (NCBI taxonomy): Bacteria > Bacillati > Mycoplasmatota > Mollicutes > Entomoplasmatales > Entomoplasmataceae > Mesoplasma > Mesoplasma whartonense. Next base: position 101,083 of record NZ_JAKNSW010000003.1, read on the forward strand.
AAATTTTTGTGTAGTAAAACTTCCATTCTCCTTTTAATTTTTTTCAATTTGTTTCGGCCCCCTGTAAAATTTTTGTGTAGTAAAACAAAGTTTCTACCACCCCGTTTTAATAAAATGTTTCGGCCCCCTGTAAAATTTTTGTGTAGTAAAACTGATTGTGAAGAAAGTTGTGTTATCAATGTGTTTCGGCCCCCTGTAAAATTTTTGTGTAGTAAAACAACCCTCATATTCTTCTTCTTCCTCCCCTTGTTTCGGCCCCCTGTAAAATTTTTGTGTAGTAAAACACAATGTTCAATAATGATTACAATAACAATGTTTCGGCCCCCTGTAAAATTTTTGTGTAGTAAAACCAGGTAAAGAAGCTTTTGACGAAATTAACAGTTTCGGCCCCCTGTAAAATTTTTGTGTAGTAAAACTGATAAAAGATATCGAATGGTAGGTCAATGTTTCGGCCCCCTGTAAAATTTTTGTGTAGTAAAACAGATTCAAGCAATGAGTATTACCACGCCAGGTCTCGGTCTCCTGTAAAATCTTTGTGTAGTAAAACAAAAGTTTCGATTCAGAAACTCCTCCTTATGTCTCGGTCTCCTGTAAAATCTTTGTGTAGTAAAACAAAAGTTTCGATTCAGAAACTCCTCCTTATGTCTCGGTCTCCTGTAAAATCTTTGTGTAGTAAAACAAAAGCAACAGCAATAACAATTAACCAACTGTCTCGGTCTCCTGTAAAATCTTTGTGTAGTAAAACATCAATCTGGTAATTTAATGATGCGTTTAGCATATAAAATTGCATTTGGTTCTTATTGAAAGCCAGACTATGCGTGTGTTAGTACTGATTACTGTTTCTCTAGTTTTATTTTATTAAAATTAATTTAGAAAAACTTAAAGTTGTAATCATAAATCTAATGGCATATATCATTGGATTTTTATTTTAAGAATAAAACATTTTTCACTAGTGTAATATCTCTTGATAAAAAAATTCCAAACAAACAAGGTTCATTAAATTGAAAGTAGTAATTGGTCATATTATTTTAAAATAAACTATGATACTATACTAATCGATAGGAAAGGAAAATATAAATTATGAAAAAATTCTTAATGACAATTGGATTAATTATCTTTGGAGGTACGGCAGTTGGAAACATAGCAACATCAATAACTTCATCAGAGCAAAACAAACAAGAAACTATCAATGTTAATCAAACTGATTATGATTACATCTGAAGATTTCAAGAACAGTCTGCTAGAAAAACTGTTAAACCACACGAGTATGCTGCTTTTGGAATTTACGGTATTAATGTAACTGCTATTTCAGGAGTTCATGAATTTCCAGAGTTAACATCACTATTTGAAGGATTTGAAGTTCCTGGTTTAAAAGTTGCTTATCGAGGATATAATGGCCAAACTTTTTTACTTACAAAAGATACTTGAAAAATTGGTAGCATTTTACCAGGTCAAGGATCTTGATATGAAAAACAAGATATAACATTATCATCAACTATGAGAATATATCTTACTGCTCGTTCTACGGTCTGATTTAAATGAGAGAACAATGAAAGACAACTTATGTTGGATTTAGAGTATCGAGCTTATATTGACAATACCCCTAATAATTATTATGGTGAAATTGCAGCTATAACTGGTTCTGAAGTATGAATGGTTTATTAAAAAACAAAATTTAATATCGTTTCGGCTCCTGTAAAATTTTTGCATAGTAAAACTTGAGTTATTAAAAGCGTATGAGATTGAATTAACTTCTCTATAAATATTTAAAAAAAGAGTGACAAAGATATCAAAAGTCACTTTTTTATTGCCTTTATTTTAAAAAAATACCTAAAAAGAAAATGGTAAAATATAGTACTTACAAAAGGAGAGGAGAGAAAAAATGAAAAACTTACTTTCTCTATTAGCGGCATTAGGCTTAACTGCCACTGCTGCCACTACAGTGATTGCTTGTGGC
>NZ_JAKNSW010000004.1 GCF_023566355.1 Mesoplasma sp. JKS002658
CTAATAATTAGTACTATTTACAAGTTAAGTTAATAGTTTTAAACCAGACAAATTGTCTGGTTTTTTTCTTATAAAAAAAATTTCTAACTAATTTAATTATGGTTATAATGAGTGATAGTATCAATTTAAAACTTATTTTATAAAGGAAAAAATAAATCCATGAAAAAATTCTTATCGATTCTAGCAGCAGTGGGGTTAGCATCAACTGCTGCAATTAGTGTAGTTGCTTGCGAAAATAATAAAATAATCCAAGCAGAAACTGTTAATAAAACTGCTGATGATTTAGTTCTTGCTCCTGATCACCAATCAGCAACTTTGAAGTTAAATCAGGTCGAAGCGTTAAAACTTGAATTAGTAGTTCAAGAAAGTGAAAACAAATACGTTAACGGAATTAATTTACCTGCATCTGATCAGGCAGTTGTGGTAAATGGTACAAACATTATTGCAACCTTTACTCCTAACTTTGAAAGTGGAATTGTTATGGTGGTTTTAAAAGCTGATAAAGCAATAACTGTCCCAGAGGTAACTTTTGTTTTTGGCGATGGTAATGCTAAATTAAGCATTGCTAATTTAAATTTAGATTTTATTTCTCGACAAATAATAAGAAAAAGTGCAATTTTAGGAG